>NZ_JBGJZU010000044.1:0-52501 GCF_041354475.1 Microcoleus sp. | reverse complement strand
CCTACTGGGCCGTGACCGGACTCTTGAGAGTCTTTTACGTGAGGGTAAGGGGTGTGACTCCCTTAGCGGAGGCGGTTCCGCATACTAAACGACCATTTCAGGTCGCGCTAGGTTAAACGAATCGCACTTGTGTCTTAATAATAGAGTACAAAAAAATAAACATTATCTCGAATTTAACTTAAGGAGTGTTGAGTAACTTGGAAAACCATAAAGAAAAAATTCTGGTGGTCGATGACGAAGCCAGCATCCGGCGGATTCTGGAAACTCGCCTTTCCATGATTGGCTATGATGTTGTCACCGCAGCCGACGGTGAAGAAGCTCTCGATATATTTCGCAACACCGAACCAGATTTAGTGGTTTTGGACGTGATGATGCCAAAGCTGGATGGCTATGGGGTTTGTCAGGAGTTGCGGAAGGAATCTGATGTGCCTATTATCATGCTAACTGCTTTGGGAGATGTAGCCGATCGCATCACTGGTTTAGAATTAGGCGCAGACGATTACGTCGTCAAACCTTTTTCTCCCAAGGAACTAGAAGCTCGCATCCGTTCCGTACTGCGCAGAGTTGATAAAAACGGCGCTTCGGGAATTCCCAGTTCGGGAGTCATCCAGGTAACGAATATTCGGATTGACACCAACAAACGCCAAGTTTATAAAGGTGACGAACGGATTCGGCTCACTGGTATGGAATTCAGCTTGTTAGAGCTGCTTGTCAGCCGTTCTGGAGAGCCTTTTTCGCGATCGGAAATTTTGCAGGAAGTTTGGGGATATACGCCTGAGCGCCACGTAGACACCCGTGTAGTGGACGTTCACATCTCTCGCTTGAGAGCCAAGTTAGAGGATGACCCCAGCAATCCTGAATTAATTCTCACCGCCCGTGGCACCGGCTATCTGTTCCAGCGCATTGTCGAACCTGGGGAAGTTGGTTAAAGTTTAGTCAGTTGTCAGTAGTCATTAGTCAGTAGCTAGTTGGCAGCAGTCAGCGGTTATTGGTTATTGGTTATCAGAAAAACCACAACTGTCAACTGCCAACTGTCAACTGCCAACTGCCAACTGCCAACTGCCAACTGCCAACTGCCAACTGCCAATTGACAAATGACAAAATCTGACCCAAATAGAGTTTTGCGGCAATTGCCCTTAGTTGCAGGAGGATTAGCCGGTACGCTGCTGATGGTCAATCGCTTGCTGACTGAGCAACTCACTGATTCTCAAGCTCGCTCCGATGCTCTGGGGGTCATTATCAGTGCTGTACTGATTTTAACAGGTTTGCTATGGCAGCAGGTGCAGGCGCGATCGCCCGATTCAGTCCAACTCATTGGCGAAGAAGGTTTTGAATTTGCGCCGGATTTGCCGGATGTGGTGAAAATAGAATTGGCTTGGGCCTCCCGTTTGCTATTGACAAATACGGCCACAAGGGCGATCGTTATTTTATATCAAGGAAAAGTTCTATTGCGACGCGGCATTTTAGGAGTCAATCCCGAAGTTAAACCAGGCCCAATCTTGCAGCGAGTATTCGATAAAAACAAACCAGTTTATTTAGTAAATTTGAATATTTATCCCGGCAAAATTGAATTTGACTATTTACCTGAAAATACTCAAGGAGTTATCTGTCAGCCCATCGGCAATCAAGGCGTTTTAATTTTAGGTGCTAACGCGCCTCGCAGCTATACAAAACAAGATGAAAATTGGGTTGAAGGCATTGCCGACAAACTAGAACATACTCTTGGTCAGCATCTAAATTAGTAGTAAATACCAATATAGAGCCAACCGTATAATCTACTAAAATCAAGTGTAAAAAACAGAAATGTTACAAAAAAATCGCTGGAAAAATTGGAAAATGTTGCTTGGTATTGGTGTTCTGGTACTGGCAGTGTTGATTAGCATATCTGGGTTTTTAGGAGGGGAACCAGCTAATTTGCAAGGCGATTTGGAAAATGATAGACCAATCGACAAAATCACTGTTTTTTACTGGGCAGTGCTTTTTTACAATCATGGAGGTATGCCACTGACTGGCATAATTTTGCTGGTGGTGTTGGTGCTCATGGTTGTTCCATTGTATGAAGCAACGAAGAAGACAAATTCCTCTACTACCTGGGCTGCAATTGGGTTGTCTGTGCTAGCTTTGGCGATCGCGGTTTTCAGTCTTTTTTCACAGTTGTTTGTCGGCTACGATCACCTAGCCAGTGCTGAGTTTGACGGCTATAGATACAACTTAGGCTTGAGAACGGCAATTGACGGCGATAATTTTTATATCATTGGCAAATGCGATCGTTTCGGTATCCGCTGTGATTGCTACGCAGTTAGCCCTTTCGAGCCTAGTGACAATTCAGACGATTCTTACGAAAATTCGAGAACTCTCAGCCTTGAACGAGATGCTAAAACAAAAATTATTTATATTAAAACTGAAAATCGGAAGATTCCAATTTCAAAGTAGCGCGTTAAACTATACTAACTTGTTTTTCTTTCTGCTATTTAACCTTTAAATCAAGTTACTATGACTAACCCTATTTATCAGCTCGTCAGGTGCGCATTGCGCACCTGATATTTAACTCAAAACTTACAACTCAACACTACTATCGAGCCCAATCAGTACCGCGCCACAGCATAAAAAACAAAACGCTAGAAATCAGCGCCCCCAACAGCCACTTAATCGCATTTTTGAATAGCCCCAAGCGCTGATTTGACTGCACCACTGCGCTTTGGGCCTGCAAACGTTCCTTCGCCGGAGTAATTCTCGAAAGAATTTTAGTTTTCAATTCCTGGGGGTTTTGCGTATCCGCTGCTACTCCCAGGCGATTTAGTTCAGTACCCAAATTCTTTAAGTCTTCGGGAGTACCCTTATTCAGCCTTTCTTCCACTTGCTGCAACTGAGCTAATTGTTGGTTTGCTTGATTGGTAATCTGTTTATTGTTTTGATTGTTCACATAAATAGTGCCAAAAATCCCCAAGGGTAGCATTAACAGAAATACCAGGGCCAGTAATAGACAAATCCAAGACAAAAACTTCAAAAAGATGTCTTCCAAGCTTCTGCGATCGTAACCTTCTCCAAAAAATATGAGGGTCATGGCCAACAGAGGAACTGGTACTCGTTCTACCACAGCCCCAATCGTCTGCAATTCCCACACACGATTGCCAAAATTTGCTGGTATCAGAACAGCGATCGTATCTAATAATGACAAAATTAATAGACCGTAGCCAATCCAACGCAGCCTGTATATAGAAAAACCTTGCTCGCCTTGTATGTCATTCATAAAAAAAGTCCGGTAAGTGGGAAACTCAGCGTTTTTAGACCTGAGTTACTGACAAAATAATACGCCTGTTGTTAAGAACAATCTCTGTTGACTTGACTTAAGGTTCGGGAAATCTGGGCTGCCACCACCCATACCAAGAAACCCAAGCATTCTCTAGAATTTTCTTGGCATCTTCAGGCTTTGTTTGGTTCAAAGGTATAGACATTTGGGTCCACAAACAGCGCTGATCTTGAATATTTCCCTTACCCAATAGCCAAAACAAAATACGGTTGAAATTCCAGTCACGAGTATTTCGATTGTATCTAAACTGTTCGGCTGTCACTGTAGCACGGCCGCGGGGATTTATGCAGGAACTCAGGTATAGTCGATTTTGCTGGGGCAAAATTCCGTAAAAACCCACAGCTTGAGTTTCTGCCAATGCTAGTTTACCAGGAGACGACTTGAGAATAGTATGTCCCTTCATCATATTTTCAACATCTCCGCTGGTTCCAACCACATAACGCATCTCTATTTCTAGAGTAGTGGTATTTTTTTGATATTCATACTTTCGCCCAACTTTGATTTGAGAACTATCGCTAATTTTCAGAGGTGTACTCTCCTGCATTTGCCAATCACTTAGAGGTACGGACTCTGGAAAATCAAAGGGAGTCAGGGAAAAATTATCGGCCGATGAATAGAGTGTCAATCTTCCTATAACTAATAAAACCCCTGTAAACGTAACCGCTAAAAGTGAAATTCTCGCGGTTTTCCAATAGGTAATAGCCATTAGTGATTAGTTGTTTTTTGATGGGGCGTGTCTTGCAAGATTGCCAACCAACAGAATAACCCGAACAGGAAGACGGCAATCATTGAAAAAATTACTGATCCATTTCCTTCATGCCAGTATTTAAATGCTTCCGGTTGAGATAGTGATACCAGTACAGCCATGAGAGCAACTCTACCTGCATTGACTACAAATCCAATAAGGACTGCAACTATCGGCACTACAATTTTTTGTGCGTTGGTTGTAGGAAACATTAGTAAAAACACGATTGCTAGTCCTAATAATTGTAGGATTGCATTCACTCCAGAACAGCCATGATATACCTCCACACTGCCTTTTTCTAGAATGAGAAATACTCCTTGACGAACCACTTCAAATCCTAAATAGTGGAGGATAAAAGCTGAAAACTTAGCAGTTAATAGGGCAACATTAATAAATATTCCGATGAATCCGGGAGGAATACCTGTATAGGCGAGAATTAGAAGTTCCTGCCAATATTGTTTCAGTCCTTTGGTTCCTGAAGCTAGCAAAGCCAGACTGATGCCAGATAAGAAAGGTGTGATCCTGATAAAAAAGTCGTAGCCATATATGGACGAACTTTTGAGCAATATGAAAGCAATTAATGATGCTCCAAAGCAACTGCTAAAAATTCCGCTTTCTAAAGTTAAGGTTTCGTGTCTTTCCCAAATGAGAAATGCTACGACTCCCCAGAAGAGTAACATTGTGCCGAATAGGTCTGTACTGTCTGTTCTAGCAGTGAGAGTCAGGTGTATGACAATCAAACCGGAGGCTATGCCTAACAGCCAGTATTTAGGTTCCAGGAGGCGATCGATCCATTTCATTTCGGTCATTGTTGCTTTCTCTTTGTAGTGGAAGCTTTCATTATTGGTTATTGGTTATTTGCGGTACCCTGCCCTTCGACTCCGCTCAGGAACCGCGTAGTCGAAGGGTTATTGGTTATGGGTTATTAGTTATTTGCGGTGCCCTGCCCTTCGACTCCGCTCAGGAACCGCGTAGTCGAAGGGTTATTGGTTATTGGAGCTACTAACTAATGATTACCAACCACTAATTAATAACAATAACAAATAACAGCCAACTAATAACTAATAACCAATAACTACTGTCTACTGACTACTGACTACTGACTACTGACTACTGACTACTGACTACTGACTACTGACTACTGACTACTGACTACTGACTACTGACTACTGACTAATTAGTGTAGACTTTGCGGTAGTAACTCTGATATTCTTCCGACAGCAGTGGCTCCCACCAATCACGATTGGCTAAATACCATTCCACAGTACGCCGCAAACCTTCCTCTACTGTGACTGAAGGAGTCCAATTTAGGTCATTTTTAATTTTGGTTGCATCAATAGCATAACGTCGATCGTGTCCGGCTCTGTCTTTGACAAAGGTGATTAATTGTTCGCAGGGACGGGCGGGTAAATCTTCTGCCAACTCGTCCATTAGTTGGCATAGCATCTTGACTAAATCGAGATTTTTTACTTCGTTGTTGCCGCCTACATTATAAGTTTCTCCCGGCTTACCGTTGTGGATTACGGCATCTAAAGCTCGGCAGTGGTCGAGTACATATAGCCAATCTCGGACGTTTTGACCGTCGCCATAAACTGGCAATGGTTTGCCCAAAAGCATATTGATGCACATTAATGGAATTAGCTTTTCGGGGAAGTGATAGGGACCGTAATTGTTAGAGCAATTGGTGATAATTGTGGGGACGCCGTAGGTATGGAAATAGGCGCGGGCGAGGTGGTCGCTACCGGCTTTTGAGGCTGAGTAGGGACTATTGGGCTCGTAGGCGGTTGTTTCAGTAAATGCTGGGTCGTCGGGGCCAAGACTGCCATAAACTTCGTCCGTGGAAACATGGAGAAAGCGCATTTGTGCTTTGAGGGACAAGTCGTCTATTGCTTCAAAATGCTTGCGGAAGGCTTCGAGAAGGGTGAAGGTTCCGACAACGTTTGTTTGGACAAAGGCTGCGGGCCCGATAATCGATCGATCGACGTGGGATTCTGCTGCAAAATGGGCGACTGTGTTGATGTTTTCGGTTTGAAGTAAGGTATCGATCAGGGCCCGATCGCAAATATCCCCTTGTACAAACCGAAAATTTTCTCCCCCTTCCAAACTGGCTAGGGTTTTTCTGTTTCCTGCATAGGTGAGAGCATCGAGTACCACTACCCGATCGCCTGGATAGCTACTGCACCAGTGATGTACAAAATTGGAGCCGATAAATCCAGCGCCACCTGTTACCAACAATCGGCGAGGTGATCGTACTTGGCCTTGATCCTTGCTGTCTGTCATAAAAAAAGTCCGGTAAGTGGGAAACTCAGCGTCTTTAGACCTGAGTTACTGACATTGCTTGCCATAACTAAGTCTTTTCAAAAATAACCTTAAAAGTAGTTTGTCACCAAGTATTTGTCACTGTGTAATTAAATTTTCTACTCTTTGATATCAGATTTTTTCATGGGGGGTGCGATCGCACTCTGGGCGACACCTCCGGAAAGCAACCCCTCTGTATTCGCTCAAATGCTTGCCAGACAAGGCTTTGGGTTGTTTGTTGGGACACGCAATTGGCAGTGGTGATTGCTGTTGATTGTGGATATTTGCCGATCGAGTCGCGATTGTGGGTGCTCTGAGAGTTGATAGATTTGTGAAGAGCTGTTACCATTATTTTTTTAATTATCCTTTACAAAATCCAGAGGACCATGAAAAAGTTTCAAGTGTTAGCTGGCATTGCTTCCACCGTTGCGATCGCGAGCAGTATTGCACTAGGCGACGCAGCATTGGCTTTTCCTTGTCCCTACAGCAAATCCAATGCTGCTCAATCTGGTTCTGGAACAACCCTAGTTGGTTCCGGTGGCCAGGCTCAAATGAATCCCTGTAAATCTTACAAAACATTAGCTTTGGGTTTTCTCGGCTTAGCTGGGGTTTTGGGCGGTGGTGCTGCTTACATGAGTTACCGCGTAGGCAAGCGGGCTCAGGCTGCTTGCGCTGCCATGAGTGATAATTTTGAAGTTTTTCAAGAGTCGATCGCCGATGAATCGATGGAAGCATACCTGGAAGTTCCCACGGATACTGACTCCGAGTCCCCGATGGCTGCAACTGAAAGTGCATCACCCCTGGGAGTAGTTCGGGAACACCCGGAAGCACCAGGTGGCGAACTGGATTTGGGATCGTCTCGCCCGATCGAATCTGCCCCAAGTGCGATCGTCCAATAGTAATCTTGCGGTAGCACCAATTTGGAGTAAATCGGAACTCCGATTTACTTCAGGTACTCACCGATTACTCAAAATCCATCACAAGATAGACATAAAATTTTCATTTTAAACTGTAAAATATATGACTATAGATTAAAACCATGGGTTATGAATGCTATTGGCGATCGATTCAATCAATTTACAGGTAAAACGCGATTTGCAGTTTGTCGCGTGTTCATTCACCTCACTGGTGAAGAAGTTGCACCATTGTTGGGAGTTCTCAACAGCACTGCCAGAGATGCCATAGACGCCGATGGGGATTTAACAGTCCTCGGAGAAGGCTTGGTAGAAGTTTGCAATCACCTATTGCAGTACGATAACTACTGGCAATCAGCGGCCAACGAAGGTGACGTTTTTTGGGATGAAGGGGAAGCAGGCGATTATGTAGATGAACTGTTTACAGATTCAGCAGAACGCTATCTGAGCGAACCTCAATACAGCAACTCTGTGGACGATCGCAATTCTCCCTTATCTTTGCCCGTGACTAGAAATGTCGTGGTGATGCTGACAGTAGCCTATGAAGGCGAAGTTCCCCAACTGGAAACAGACCTAGCAGACATCAGCGCCCTAAAAGAGGGTTTAAAAGCACTGATTAATTTATACTATCAGCAAAGGCTCAGAGCTATCCAAATTCACTTTTCGCCCGCACAGTTGGGAGACGAACTTACTAACGACCAATTGTTGGTAAATTTTTCCGAGCTCATTCCTCTCTAGGGAAGTCATTAGTTAGTAGTCATTAGTTAGTAGTCATTAGTTAGTAGTTAGTAGTTGGTAGTCATTAGTTAGTAGTCATTAGTTAGTAATTAGACTGTGCCTAAAATAACCAATAACCAATAACCAATAACAAATAACCCTTCGACTTCGCGGTTCCTGAGCGTAGTCGAAGGGCAGGGCGACGCCAATAACCCTTCGACTTCGCGGTTCCTGAGCGTAGTCGAAGGGCAGGGCGACGCCAATAACCAATAACCAATAACCAATTAGTATTTATGCTGCGAAGATTGATAGTTTATTTCATGGCTTTAACATTGTGCGTGACCACTATAGCCTGTGGTTCTCCCAGTCCCACGACGCCGAAGGCAAATCAGAATGTTAATACTGTCCGTTCTGCCCCCCCTAGCAATAATAATTTAAGTCCAGGCCAATATCCCTTACAGCAAGCTACCTACGACGATAGTGAGGGGGAATATAGTTTGATGTTACTCAATACTCCCCCCGGTACTTCCTCTGTTTATCGATCGAGAGATTTGCAAATGGCTAGGTTAACGGATGAGGAAATATCCCAGGGTAAAAAAAGTTATCTGAATTTACAAAAAGATAAAACCAGTTTGCATTTGACTGAAGATTTTAAAATAGAGTACGTTCATAACGTGACCGAAACAGTAAGTAATCCTCAAACAGGTCAGCCACAAACAGTGGTAGTGAGACAGCAATCTGGTTTCTGGGCTCCGTTTGCTGGGGCTTTGGCCGGTCAGGCGATCGGCAGTTTGTTATTCACACCGCGATATTATGTGCCACCAGTCTATCAGCCGGGAGTGATTCTCACAGGATATGGCGGGTACGGTAACACTTACCGCGAGGCTGTTAATCAATATCAAACTCGCTATCAAGCCCCCCCAGCCGCTGTCAGAAACCGTCAAGCTTTAAGGACTACTGGCCGCTTGCGATCGCCCACATCCAACGCCCCAGCAACTCGTCGCCCAGTACCGCCCAATGCCAATCGATCGACCGGTTCGGGTTATGGTGGCAGCACTTTGAGACGATCGACAAAACCAACTTCCCCGCAGCAAAGGCGCACTCCAAGTTTTGGTAGCGGTGGAAACTCTCGTACACCCAGTCGGAGTCCGGCTTTCGGAAGCCGTAGAAGGCGTTAGGTTCGAGATTAGTGGGCGATCGCCAATGGATACCCGATTTGTTCCAAAAGTCGGGTATTTTAAATATCATGGTCAATTTACTGACAGCGTTGCCAATACATTCTAGCCACTGTATCCCCAGGATTGGCTTGCAAACATTGCTCTAACAGTCGAATTGCCACCTCTTTATCAGAGGCATGATAAGAAACGATCGCCCGTTCAAAATTGCTTTGCATGGCTAACTTCCCTTCTCGCAATGCCGGGGGATCGGCATTAAAAACTTCATACACGCCTACCTGTTCCGATTTCCCCTTGACTCGAACGCGATCGATCAAACGAATGTCATAATTTTCAGGATTTTTTAAGGCTCGAAATGTGCGATCGCTAATCAGCAAAGGCACGCCGTACTCTTTAGTTAATCCCTCCAAACGAGATGCTAAATTCACCGCATCGCCGATGACAGTTCCATCCATCCGAGATGTACCACCCACAGTTCCCAGTATTAATATCCCCGTATTAATGCCAATGCCAATTTTAATCGGCGGACGTTCGGGTCTCGTGCGCGTGGTATTATAGTCCGCTAGCCTTTGTAGCATAGCAATTCCACCTGTGACTGCCCGATCCGCATCTCCACTAAATAAAGCCATGATCGCGTCACCAATATATTTATCAATAAACCCATTATTTTCGATAATCGCGGGTTCCATCCGAGAGAGATAACCATTAATAAATTTAAAATTATCATCCGGTGTCATCCTTTCTGATAAACTGGTAAAATCTCGAATATCTGAAAATAACACCGAAATTTCTTGCTGAATTTGTTCACCTAATTGAATATCTAGAAAGCTATTTTTTTTTAATAATTGAAGAAACTGACGAGGAACAAAACGTAAAAAAGATTCATTAAGTGCTTGTAAATAACTTTCTTTTTCTTGAAGTTCTGCAATTAGTTTAGCTTGCCTGCGAGTCAGGGTTTCTAACTCTTGATTCATTTCTATAAGTTGATAATTTTTTTGTGCCAGTTGTTTATCTTGACTATAACTGTGGATTGCTTCTGTTACCGTTAGTCTTAAATCTTCATCCTGCCAAGGTTTACCGATGTAACGATAAAGTTTAGCGTATTTGACTGCATTAGCAACCGCTTCAATAGTAGCTTGCCCAGTCAGCATTACTTTCAGAGTTTTTGGAGAAATTTCGTGAACGCGACGCAATAGTTCGTCTCCCTTCATATCCGGCATAATGTAATCGGAAATAATCAAGGGAATTTCATCACCCTCTTCAATTAATTCTGCCAGTAACTCTAAGGCATCCTCACCCCCTTCAGCTATTTCGATTCTATACTCCTCTCCGAAGGCTTTTCTCAGTTCCGATTTCAAACTCGTTAAAATAGTAGCTTCATCATCTACACAAACAATCACAAGTTTTTTATAAAATTTTGTCATAATTTTTCTAATCCAGACTTTACCGTCTCGATCAACTCTTTTTCCGACCAGGGTTTAAACAAACATTGATGTAAATTAGCTGCTGCATAAGCTCGATCGATAGCTTCTTGATCTGCCTGCCCTGTCAATAAAATTTTGACAATATTAGGAAATTTTTGATGCACGCGAATCATAAATTCATCGCCTTTCATTCCTGGCATCAGCCAATCGGAAACAATCAATAAAATGCTCACCTCATCTTCATTTAATTCATCAATAATATCTAAGGCTTCTTCAGCATCTTGGGCTACTTCATAAACATAGGAACTTCCTAATGCTTTTCTCAATTGAGCCTTCAAGCTTTCTAAAATCACGGCTTCATCATCAACACACAAAATTACAGGTTTAGACATGGTAATTAATGGGTAAGGGTAATTGGTAATCGGTAATTGGTAATTGGGAATGGGTGATTGCTCCTAGGAGGAACTATCTGGTTGGAGATTCATACTTAAATAAACTGTAAATGTTGTTTTTCCGGGGACAGAAGTTACTTCGATTTCACCTTCATGTTTTTTCACAATTTTGCGAACAATATCTAATCCCAATCCACTTCCTTCGCCCGGAGGTTTAGTGGTAAAGAAAGGTTCAAAAATTCGGTCTTTAATTTCTTCGGGAATTCCTTTGCCACCATCGGTAATACTGATTTTGGCAAATCCTCTTTCTTGCGTAACATCAATGGTTAGTATTCCTTTGTTATCCATTGCTTGAATAGCATTATGAATCAGATTTGTCCATACTTGATTTAGTTCATCTGGATAGCAGTAAATCAGTGGAATTTCTGCGTAGTTTTGCACCACTTCAACCCCTTGTTTGATAGAATTTTGATACAGGGTCAAAATAGTCTCGATTCCCACTATCAAATTAAATTTAAATAGCTCATTTCTTTGATCCGAATGAGCATAAGTCTTCAAGGCAAATACAACTTTAGCAGCACGATCTACTGCGGTTTCTATCGTATTTGCACCTCGCTGCAATCCTGAAATATTATACGCAAATTCCAGCATTCTAATGCTATCCGCATGAGTCAGTATCGGTAAAAATGACTCGATGTCTTCATGGATTTTCATATCGGATAGCGTATCAGCTATGGTATCTGCATCAGGTACTCCCATTTCTTCTAGTTCGTGAGTTAAAGCTCGCTTGATTTTGCGACTATCTTTGGCAGAAAATAGCTGCTTATTGTTAATAGAACATAATGCTATCTTGAGAATCAATTGAATTTCTTTAGCAGAAAGTGTATTTACAAAGCGGGGCAAATCTTCAAATATTTCTTCCAAATATTTAGAGATATTACTGACGGAAGATTGAATAGCACCTAAAGGCGTATTGACTTCGTGAGCAATCCCTGCAATTAGCTGTCCGAGTGCTGCCATTTTCTCCGATTGAATGAGTTCTTCTTGGGTTGCTTGTAGTTGATTTAAGGTATTGGCTAACTCATGATTCGTTTGAGCCAGTTCTGCGTTTTTTGATTGCAAGTTATTTTGGAGTCGTTGCAATGCTAAATGGGTTTCGACGCGAGCTAAAACCTCTTCTACCTGAAACGGTTTGGTTACATAGTCTACACCGCCGACACCAAAGGCTTTAACTTTATCAAGCACATCATTAAGCGCACTGATAAAAATGACTGGAATATTCCGCGTTTTGGGATCGGATTTGAGCTTGGTACAGACTTCATAGCCATCCATTTCTGGCATATTAATGTCTAGCAAAATCAAATCTACAGGAATAATTTGAGTTGCAGATAGAGCTTGATTTCCATCTTTTGCAGGTCTCACCTTATAGCCATGTTTTGTTAAAATACCCACGAGTAGTTGTAAATTTGCTAGAGTATCATCTACCACTAAAATATTAGCAGAATCGGAAGTAAAAGCCATGTCATTCATATTGGTTGTACAAGAGAAATTCAAAATTTAATTACTTGACTGCTTCGATATAGGATGCAATTTTACCATATTCAAATTCATTAGCTAATACTAAAAACGCATTTCCTATCGACGCATTTATAGCTTTGACTTCCTGAATGAGATGGTCTACTTCACCAATATCTAAACTTTTGGCTGCACTAGCTAACTTTGCCCGTAAATCTGGTGGCAAGGTAGCTAGGGCTTCCGGTTCAAGCACGTCTTTGATGTCAGTTTTCGATAGAGTTTGAGCTGCTTTATCGATTGACTCTTCATAAATATAGCGCACCCCGATATGTTTGTTCATTACTGCAAAAATTTCTTGCTCCCGAAAAGGCTTCCGCATAAAATCATCGCAGCCAGCCGATACAACGACAGCTCTTTCTTCTTCCAGAACGCTAGCTGTTAGAGCAATAATAGCAGTAGCCTGTCCCTTCGTCGTGGATTTAATTTTTTGTGTAGCCGCGTAACCATCCATCACGGGCATTCGCATATCCATCCAGATGAGATGTGGGTCCCACTCATGCCAAATATCCACGGCTTCTTGACCATTAGTGGCTTCTTTCAATTCAAACCCTAATGGATTGAGTAATTGAACTAATAACTGACGGTTAAGAGGTTTATCATCGACGATGAGAATGCGGTAGCGAGGTTGGTTTGGTTCGAGTGCAATGACGCGACGTTTGTTTTGTTCTGCTTCATCGTCAGCGGTATCAACAACCTGAGTTGTAATATCAAACTTGAAAATTGTGCCAACTCCTACTTTGCTGCTGACAGTGATATCGCCACCCATAAGTTGCACAAACTGACGGCTAATTGCTAAACCTAACCCAGTCCCTTCTTGAGCATTTCTTCCCGATGCAGTTTGCATAAATGCTTCAAAAAGTTTATCTAATTCTTCCGGTGCAATTCCCATACCTGTGTCTTCTACTTCAAAATAAATTTGTTGGTTATTTGCCACTCTTTCTTGACTATTTTTATTTGGTTGACCTGAACTTAGCAATCCGCTATTCATACAAATTCTCACACAAACTCCACCTTCTTTTGTAAATTTAATGGCATTATTGAGCAAATTAATCAAAATTTGACGGAGTTTAACTTGGTCGGTGCGAACGTAACGGGGAACATCAGAACCGCGCTCGAATAGCAACTGCAATCCAGCATCATCAGCTTTGAGGCGAAACATATCTTCTACATCATCGATTAATCGATACATATCGAATTGTTTTTCATTGATTGTTGTGCGACCAGCTTCAATTTTAGACAGGTCTAATACTTCGTTAATTAATGTTAGTAAATGTTCGCCACTGCGAGTAATAATCCCCACACTCTCGAAATGTTCGGATGGGAGCGATCGACTTCTGAGCATGATTTGAGCAAAGCCTAAAATTGCGTTGAGGGGAGAGCGCAATTCGTGGCTCATATTAGCTAGAAATGTGCTTTTTGCTTGATTTGCCACTTCTGCTTTTTCTTTCGCAAGCTCTAGTTGTTGGTTCGAGGTGGCTAATTCTGATGTTCGCTCTTCGACTTTTTGCTCTAAAGTTGCAAAGGATTCTTGCAACTGATGTGCCATGCTATTAAAGGATTTAGCAAGTTGTCCAACTTCGTCTCTGCGGTTAATTACTCCCGATTGATTCCAGTTGCCTTTGGCAATATCCTTGGCGGTTTCGTTCAACTGCAAAATGGGTTTTGTCACCCACTGGGCCGTCAGAATACCAATTAGTATAGATAGAATTAAAGCTGCTATACATAGCAAAATTGTAGTACGGTTGTTGGCATCAATTTCTGCCATAAAATCGGATTCTGGAATTACCACGACTATGGACCAATCTAAGCCTTTATCGTCTCTGAAAGGTAAGACTTGTAGAAAATGTCGCTGGTTTTGGAGGTTGAATTCTAGTTGCTGTGCGGTCTGTTTTTGGGCGATCGCATTCTGGGCCAAAAATAGGGCAATGGCTTTGGTGAGGGGATTGCTACTGTCAATTGCTTTGATTCGTTCTGCTCCAAAATCTTTATTAGCCACCGTGCGAATTGGTTTTTCTCCAGTGGAAGTTGCAACCAGCATCCCATCATGTTCGATAATAAAGCTTTGTCCGGTTTTACCAATTTTCAAGCTTTGTAAAAATTTGCCAATTTGGGATAGATTAATATTTGTTAGTAGGACTCCTTGCAGTTGACCAGATTCATTTTTATAAGGCATGGCTGCCCCTAAATAAGACGTAATACCTTTGGTATGGGGATAGATTTGACTCCAGGTTGGTTTTCCGGCCGCCACTGCTGCTTTGTACCAAGGACGAGTGCGAGGATCGAAGTTAGGTTTGTTACTCAGTTGTTTGGTCCGATCGCCTTTTTGATTCATAGCGTAGGTACGAAAATCAAAGTTACTATCAATAGTCGAAACTCTGACAGTTAGGGAACCATCATCGGCTCGTTCTGCCCCTAAATTTTCCTGATTTTCCAATCCAATCCCAGCAAAGGTTAAACTGTCAAAAATTTGAATTTGCCGCCAAAAATGACGTTCTAAACCGACTAAATCTTGTAGTTTGAGTTGTCCTAAATCTAAAGCAACTGCATTACTTTGATTTACTTGATGGGGAATTGTGAGATAAGATTTCAGGTTTAAATCAATGCGGTTGGTAATTTCTCCTCTGAGTTGATTTGCCACATTGTTCACAGCTTGTTGTCCATTCTTAAAGGAAAGATATCCGACAATTCCCACTGCCAAAAATGTTTGGAAGACAAAAGGAACAATCAGAACAGTGCGTAATGGTAACTTGCCAGAGAGTTCGCCGAAGCTAGAGGATATAGTTTTATTCAACATAAATCGCATCCGTATGATTCTAGGTTTTAGTTTGTAGGGAATTTTAATATGCTGTATCAAAAACCCCGTTTTGGTATACTAACATTTACCGCATTTTTAACTTGCCAATTGGTAAGGATATCACAAATTCAGTCCCCTCTCCTGCTAGAGAAATACACCGCAAATTACCCCGATGATTTTCCGTGACAATTTGATAGCTAGTTGCTAAGCCCATCCCCGTACCTTTTCCGACAGGTTTCGTCGTAAAAAATGGATTAAATATTTTTTCTTGAACTTCGGGAGTCATCCCGCAACCATTATCTTGAATAGAGATGAGTGCCATATTTTCAGAAGAGATCGAAGTTGCGATCGCAATTTGACCCACATAATCTAACTGTGCCATAGGTTCCAGGCTATCTTGCCGTTGTTCGATCGCATCAATAGCATTGACCAACAAATTCATAAATACCTGATTTAATAAACCACCATAACATTCAATCTTGAGTAATTTGCCGTAATTCTTGGTGAGAGAAATCTTGGGTTTTCCCTGCCTACCGTTCAAGCGATTTTGTAAAATCACTAAGGTACTCTCGATATTTTCACGAAGCTCGATGGGTTTTATATCTGCTTCATCCAAGCGCGAAAAAGTCCGCAAAGACTTCACAATATCGCTGATGCGCGTGGCTCCAGTTTTCATGGATTCCAGCAGCTTAGAAAAATCGCCGATCAGATACTCAAGGTCGATCTCTTCGATCCAATCAGAAATTGCCTGCGGCGGACTGGGATAATGCTCTTGGTAAAGGCGAACTAGCTCAATTAAGTCGCTAGCATAATCGGTGGCGGGTTGAATATTGCCATAGATAAAGTTCACGGGGTTATTAATTTCATGAGCAATACCGGCTACTAATTGACCCAAACTTGACATTTTTTCGGCTTGAATTAACTGGGTTTGGGTATTTTGCAACTTTTTGAGGGTTTTTTCTAATTCTTCAGATTGCACCCGCAGTTGAATTTCTGATTGACGGACTGCTTCGGCCTGTATCCGATACATTTCTGCGCCCGCACGAGTGGCAAAGATTTTCAAGATAGCAGACTGCATTTCGAGATTGTTGAGCATCGGCTTAGTGTCAAAAACCGCCAGCACTCCCAAAGAATTGCCAGCGGAATCTTTAATGGGCAAACCAGCATAACTTTCGGCTTGGAGAGCGACTAAATCCTCATCTTCCGGGAACAAGCATTGCAAGGCATTTGGGTAGCGACACACCTCATCCATACTGTTAATAGTTTTACAGGGTGTTCCGTTGAGATTGTAAGTAAAATTATCGCCAAAGTCGTCTCCGGCCCAAAATGCTAGAGTTGTGGCGATGGATTTTTCGGAATCAATAAATTCAGCAATTAAAGCATAACGGACTTCTAAGACTTGGGCGAGATATTGAACGCAAGTTTTGAAGAATTCTTGGCCTGTTTTCGCCGCCGTACCTTCGACTATTAAACGGAGAGCTTGTTCTTGACGTTTGCGATCGCTAATATCAGTGACAGTACCCACATATCCTTCGATTTCACCCCTACTATCAATCAAAGGTAAAGCTTGACCGATGACCCAAGCGACACTACCATCGGGCCGCAGAAAGCGGTACTCTGATTGAAATTTTTGTTTAATTAAGGCGCTGTCATACCATTCCTGAAAAACACGCTCTCGGTCTTGAGGATGGAGAGTCCGAGCCCAATCGGGGCCTATAGCCTCTTGGTGAGTTAATCCCGTAGTTTGCGACCAAGTTTGATTCACATAAAGGCAGTCACCTTTGGCATCAGTTAAGAACACGCCGATTGGTGATGCTTCTGCTAGGGTTTCATAGCGTTTTTGGCTTTGTTGGAGTTGAATTTCGGCTTTTTTTGCTCCGCTAATATCAAAGTTAACCCCGATCATCTTGTGCGGATTGCCTTTGTCGTTGTGCCGAACTAAACCAAAGGCTTTAATGAAATGGATACTACCATCGGGATGAACGACACGAAATTCTGTATTGTATTCAGCTTGTCCTAAAACAGTTTGATTGATTAATGTTTCGATCGCCTCTCGGTCATCAGGATGTAGCCCCGTGGCCCAAATCTCGTAAGCTAATCTGGAATCTGAGTTCTTAGTGACACCATAGAGCTCGTACATCCGATCGTCCCAAACGAGGGTATTGTCGATGATGTCCCATTCCCAACAGCCAATACCCCCTGACTGGAGTGAAAATGACAAACGCTCAGATATTTCCTTCAGTTGAGTTTCGGCAAGTTTGCGATCGGTAATATCCATCGCCGTGCCAAACAAACGCACAATGTTTCCATTTTGGCGATCGATTTCAATGCGACCATTGATATAGCGGATAGCACCATCTAATCGAGAGATTCGCAGGTCAAAATTTTGGGGAATTCCCTGCTCGCTGGCGGCCTGAACATAACTTACAAATAATTCTCCATCTTCCCCATAATATTGTTTGATATGGTCTGCAAACTTTGGTTCTCCCTGTTCGGGATTCATACCAAAAATCCTAAATAATTCTGCTGACCAAGTAATTTTTTGCGTAGTTAAATCAAAGGACCAATTTCCAATCTGGGCAACTCGTTGTGCTTCTTCCAGTTGTCGCGTAAGTTCCTGTCGGGAGATATCTGCTTGTTTTTGCGCGTGGATATAACGGCCTATGCCCAAACAAGAAACCACTTGCCCTTGGTTATTTGTCAGGGCTGCTAAATTGGAAGAATGCCAGTAATAATTTCCATCTCTATGCAAAACTCGGTATTCGATTCCCCGCAGTTTCTCACCTTGCAAACAGCGATGCAGGGCCTTTACACAAATTGGTAAATCTGCTGGGTAAACCCACTGACCAAAAGGCTGAGCTAACAATTCTGTTATGTCATATCCCATAACTTCTTGAAAGTTGGAACTGAGATAGCTGAAGGTGCTATCGGGATTGATGACATAAACCAGATCGTTGAGATTTTCAATGATGCTGCGGAATTTTTCTTCACTGGTTCGGAGTGCTCGTTCTGTGGCTTTAGTCTCTGTGATATCCCGCATAATTGCGGAAAAGTGTTCTACTGTTCCCTCTTTCGATTTATGAGCTAGGATGACCAAAGAAACCGGGATTTCACCTCGTGTCGGATTTAGTAAAGCCGTCTCGCCCCGCCAAGTACCACAACGGGCGGCTTCGGGTAAGGCTTGATTGAATAGGATCTCCTTAGCCCATTCTGGATGAGCATTAGAGATTTCCACGGAGGCTATAGCCTCTTCATCGTGATTGAGGAATTTTCGCCAAGCTTGATTGAGGTAAATGGCTTTACCTGTCACATCAGTAGTGGCGATGAAATCTGAGGTGGTTTCTAAAATGGCAAGGAGACGTTGAGTATCAGCTTCGGCACTTTTGATCTCAGTGATATCTCGAATATAGCCATACCAAATAATACTGCCATCAGTTTCTCGCTGGGGTGTAGAATTACCGAGCAACCACAGCACTCGCCCATCGGGTAAGCAAGTTCGATATTCGCAATACCAAGGTGTCAGATGGGTGGCGGAATCGAGAATGGATTGATGGAGGCGATCGATGTCATCCGGGTGGATCGCGCTAAACACCAAAGAGGCATCCTCCTGCACTTGTTGTGGGGAAACTGCATGAATCTCTCGCAACTTTTCGCTGGCGTAGGGGAAATGGGAAGTACCATCAGGGCGCAGCCGAAACTGATAAATAACGCCGGGGATGTGGCGGGCTATTTGCTCTAGGTGATGATAGTCTGCGGGGATAGCTGGATTTACTGGTTCCATAGCAGCTAAGCGCAGTTGGGCTTGGGCGAGTTGGCGGGTAAGTTCTTGGACTTGTGCTTGCGATCGCTTGCAATCTGTGATGTCTCGCATCACTAACAGATGTCTCTGGGGCAGAAAGTTTGCCGTGAGGGCATATTCTACGGTGCGGATTTCTCCATCAGCCCGCACTAGAGAGAATTCTCCTCGTGCTGTTTCTGGTTGTCGCCATTGTTGCCATAGTTGTGTAAAATCAACTCCATGCTCAGTAAAATCACTAATAGAGCGTCCGAGGAGTTCATCTGTGTCTTGGCCAAATAATTTACAGGCGGCGGGGTTGAGATCGAGATATCTGCCTTCGTCGTCGGCGATCGCGATCGCATCTAAGGCAGTTTCCAACACAGCCCGCAATTGTGTGTCTCTAGCGGATAGCAAAGGGCGATCGTTTGGGGCCATGTCATCGTTTAAGAATTGGCACGTAAACTTTACCATTCTAGCCCAAAGCGTGCTACAAACACGGGTTTTTCAACCCCATTTCTGGAAATGTCCGCTTTTCCACACGTAAATTTATGTGGGTTTTAACTCACAAATCGGTAACTCGATCGCCAACTCAGTCCCCTCTCCCAGTGTAGAAATACACCGCAAATTACCACGATGATTTTCCGTGACAATTTGATAGCTATTTGCTAACCCCATCCCCGTACCTTTTCCGATAGGTTTCGTCGTGAAAAATGGATTAAATATTTTTTCTTGAACTTCGGGAGTCATGCCGCAGCCATTATCCTGAACAGAGATGCGAACCCAATTTTCCGAAGCCATAGAAGTGGCGATGCTAATGTGACCAAAGTAATCTAATTGGGCGCTAATTTCGAGATTTTCTTGCCGTTGTTCGATGGCATCAATAGCATTCATCAACAAATTCATAAACACCTGATTTAATAAACCACCATAACATTCAATTAAAGGTAATGCGCCATAATTCTTGGTAATATTAATTTCTGGTTTTCCAGCCCTACCGTTCAACCGATTTTGCAAAATCATTAAGGTACTATCCATATTTTCATGGATATCTATTTTTTTGAAATCTGCTTCGTCCAAGCGCGAAAAAGTCCGCAGAGACTTGACAATATCTCTAATTCTTGTGGCTCCTGTTTTCATAGATTCCAAGAGCTTAGAAAAATCACTTGCCAGATACTCAAAGTCCATATCTTGGAGAATATCCGAAATGACCTGCGGTGGACTCGGATAGTATTTTTGGTAAAGGTGAATTACCTTAATTAATTCGCTCGCATAATCAGTGGCAGGTTGCAGATTACCATAAATGAAACTGACGGGATTATTAATTTCATGAGCAATTCCGGCTACTAATTGCCCCAAACTAGACATTTTTTCGGCTTGAATTAACTGACTTTGGGTTTGTTGCAACTTGTTGAGGGTGGCGGCTAATTCTTCTGATTGCAGCCGCAGTTGCATCGAGGAGCGACGCAAGGCTGCTTCCGCCTGCATCCGTTCCATTTCCGCACCGGCACGGGTGGCAAAAATCTTCAAGATAGCTGACTGCATTTCGATATCTTGTACCATGGGTTTAGTGTCTAAAACTACCAATAGTCCCAAACGATTGCCCGTCGCATCTACAATCGGCAAACCAGCATAACTTTCGGCTTGGAGAGTGACTAAATCATCATCTTTGGGGAACAAGCACTGCACCAGATTTGGGTATCGACACACCTCAGCGATGCGATGGACATTTTGACAGGGTGTCCCACATAGATTGTAGGTAAAATTCTCGCCAAAGTCGTCTCCAGCCCAAAATGCAAGAGTTGTGGCGATGGATTTTTCGGAGTTAACAAATTCGGAAATACAAGCATAACGGACTTCTAAGGCTTGAGCGAGATATTGAACGCAACTTTTGAAGAATTCTTCCCCTGTTTTCGCCGCCGTACCTTCGACAATTAAGCGGAGAGCTTGTTCTTGACGTTTGCGATCGGTGATATCTCTGGCTACCCAAACTACTCGCTCTTGAGACATGGGAGAAATCCTGGCATCAAACCACAATAAACGATCGCCTAGGGGTAAGGAATATTCCAACTGAGTGACGGATTGAGTAATGATGGCTTGGTGAATACCATTGAGGAAAGTATCGGCGAGATTTTGGGGTAAGACTTCGTGAAGAGTTTTGCCCAAAAGTTCCTGGGAAGGTCGGTATAACAGAGTTGATGAACCACCTGCTATTTTGAGATAGCGTCCCTCTGTATTCAGGACAATAATCACATCCTGTATGGCATTAAATAATGCCGTTAACTCTGCTTGAGATGTGGCTAACTTGATTTCAGCTTGTTTGCGATCGCTAATATCAGTGACAGTGCCCACATATCCTTCGATTTCACCCCTACTATCAATCAGAGGTAAAGCTTGACCGATGACCCAAGCGACACTACCATCGGGCCGCAGAAAGCGGCACTCTGATTGAAATTTTTGTTTAACTAAGGCGCTGTCATACCATTCCTGAAAAACACGCTCTCGGTCTTGAGGATGGAGAGTCCGAGCCCAATTTGGACCCAGGGCTTTTTCCTGAGTTAATCCCGTAGTTTGCGACCAAGTTAGATTCACATAGAGACAGTCTCCTTTGGCATCAGTTAAGAACACGCCAATTGGTGATGCTTCTGCTAGGGTTTCATAACGTTTTTGGCTTTTTTGAATTAGCATTTCGGCTTGTTTGCGATCGCTGATATCAATAATCACTGACCAGATATATTGACTCCCATCGTTACCTGTCACCAATACTCCGAGCAATTCCACGGGCAACAAAGATCCATCCTTGCGGATATACTCTTTTTGGTAAGGGCCGTAACGACCGATGGTGTTGAGCAATTCTAATTGATGGATTTCAGCAGCGGCATACTTTTGAGGGGTTAAATCCAAATAGCTTAAGTGCTTCAATTCCTCAAGAGTATAGCCATAGATGGTTTCGGCGGCGCTATTGACTTCGATGAAACGACCTTGCATATCGTTGAGTGCAATTCCCAAAGGACACAAGTCGAAGAGCGATCGCAGTTTTTCTTCACTCGCTCGTAGAGCATCTTCTGCTTGTTTGCGATCTGTGATATCTTCAGAAATCCCTAATAAGTATTTCGGATTGCCAAGTTCATCGAGAATCGGAATTTTCCTTGTATGCAAAATTCGAGTGCCTTGATGACTCGTTTGAATCCGTTCTTCAGGAATATCCAAAACCTGACCGCTGGCCAAGGCTGCTCGATCTTGGGAGCGGAATGAATCGGCTGCGGCTGCTGTAAACAAGTCGTAGTCATTTTTTCCTAGTAATGCTGTTCTCGGATAACCGATTAGTTCTTCGCCAGCTTTGTTGAAGCTCACATATTTAAGATCGACGGCATCTTTGACAAATACCATGTTGGGGATATTTTCAATGACTGAGCTGAGGAACTTCTGAACCCGCCAATTTTCTAACTCTGCTTGTTTGCGCTCTGTGATATCCCGTGCGGCGGTATAAATCAAATCTCCACAGGGAGCAGAACGCCATTCAATATATCGATAACTACCATCTTTGGCGCGATAGCGATTAGTGAACTGGGGAATTGGTTTCTGTTGGCTCAAATTAGATATTGCATCTAGAGTTGAGGCGAGATCGTCGGGATGAACCAAATCGAGAAAGAGTTGACCTTCTAGTTCTTGAGTGCTGTAGCCGAGAACTGTTTCCCAAGCGGGATTCAGGCGACGAAAATGGCCGCTGACATCGGCAATGCAGAGCAAATCGATAGCAAGGCTAAAAAACTGTTCGAGTTCTAATTCAGCGGTTTTGCGATCGCTAATATCACAATGAGTGCCAATAAACCGCAAAGGTTTACCTTCAGTATCCCACTCAACCACCTGGCCACGGTCTAAAATCCACTTGTAAGAACCGTCTTTGCAGCGCAGGCGATGTTCGTTGCGATAGGTAGAGGTTTCGCCGTCAAAGTGTTTGGCAAAATCTGCATAGCATCGAGCTTTATCTTCTGGATGCACCAGCAGATCCCACTCTGCTAAAACATTCGTAATTTCATGTTCTGCATAGCCCAGCATCGCTTTCCACTGCCGAGAAAAGATAACTTCATTCGTTTTGAGGTTCCAATCCCAAGTGCCGTCTCCTGCTCCTTCTATGGCTAATTCCCAGCGGGTGTTGCTTACTTCTAAAGCGATTTTTGCTTGCTTTTCGGCGTGGATATTACGCGCTATCCCCAAACAGGAAACCACTAATCCATCGTGATTTTGCAAGGGTGCTAAATTGGCAGAATGCCAGTAATAATTGCCATCTTTATGCAAAAGTCGGTATTCAATTCCCCGCAGTTTCTCACCTTGCAAACAACGATGCAGGGCATTTACACAAATTGTTAAATCTGCTGGATAAACCCAAGGAGCAAAAGGCCGCTCTAACAATTCTGTTATTTCGTATCCCGTCATATCTTTTAATTGGGGACCCAGATAGCTGAAGGTGCGATCGGGATTGATGACATAAACCAGATCGTTGATATTTTCAATGATGCTGCGGAATTTTTCTTCACTGGTTCGGAGTGCTAGTTCCGTGGCTTTAGTCTCTGTGATATCCCGCATAATTACGGAAAAGTGTTCTGCTGTTCCATCTTTCGATTTATGAGCTAGGACGACCAAAGAAACCGGGATTTCACCTCCTGCCGGATCTAGTAAAAATGTCTCGCCCCGCCAAGTACCACAACGGGCTGTTTCCGGTAAAACTTGATTGAAAATACGATCTAAAACCCACTGGGGATGAGCATTAGAGATTTCGACGGAGGCTATAGCCTCCTCATCGTGATTCAGGAATTTTCGCCAAGCTTGATTGAGATAAATGGCTTTACCTGTGACATCAGCAGTGGCGATGAAATCTGAGGTGGTTTCTAAAATGGCCAGCAGACGTTGAGTATCAGCTTCGGCAGTTTTGATGTCAGTGATATCTCGAATATAGCCATACCAAATAATACTGCCATCAGTTTCTCGCTGGGGTGTAGAACTACCGCGCAACCACAGCACTCGCCCATCGGGTAAGCAAGTTCGATATTCGCAATACCAAGGTGTCAGATGGGCGGCGGAATCGAGAATGGATTGATGGACGCGATCGAAGTCATCCGGGTGGATTGCTTTAAATACCCCAGAGGCATCTTCGCACACTTCTTTGGGGGAAACTGCATGAATCTCTCGCAATTTTTCGCTGGCGTAGGGGAAATGGAAACTACCATCAGGGCGCATCCGAAATTGATACAGCACTCCCCCGATGTGGCGGGCAATTTCATCTAGGCGATGATACTCTGGCGGAACATTTGGGCTGGCGGGCTCCATGTTGGCCGATCGCACTTGGGCTCTTTCTTGGGCGAGTTGGCGGGTAAGTTCTTCGACTTGTGCTTCTGCTAGTTTGCCATCTGTGATGTCTCGCATGACTAACAGATGGCTCTGGGGTACAAAGTTTGCCGTCACCGCATATTCTACGGTGCGGATTTCTCCATCAGCCCGCACTAGGCTCAATTCCCCTCGTGCTGTTTCTGGTTGTCGCCATTGTTGCCATAGTTGTGTAAAATCAACTCCAGGCTCAGTAAAATCACTAATAGAGCGTCCGAGGAGTTGATCTCTGTCTTGGCCAAATAATTTACAGGCGGCGGGGTTGAGATCGAGATATCTGCCTTCGTCGTCGGCGATCGCGATCGCATCTAGGACGGTTTCAAACACAGCCTGCAATTGTCTGTCTCTGGTGGATAGCAAAGGGCGATCGTCTTCAGTGATTAAGGGATTAATTGGTTGATTCTGTTCTAAGGATTGGGACATAGATTTTAAACTGGGATGTTAAAAACGTTCGCTGTTTTTGGCAAATTTTACTAATTTAACTCTCATATTCCTGCAACAAACACTGCTCTTATCAAGTTATTGACTAATCCTAGTTTTTGCTCTCAGATGCACCGTCGCAGTGGCTTAAGTTAGGAGATTTTAGTCCAGAAATTACAAAAAAGGTTATACCAATTTAATGTGAAGTTGCACATATTTCGATCCCCCTAAATCCCCACCCCCCCCTAGCCCCCCCACCCCCCCCTGCCCCCCCCCAAGGGGGGATGGGGGAAGGGGGACTTTGAGAAGATTCTTGTCCCCCCCTTCTTAAGGGGGGCTAGGGGGGATCGGATTCTATGCAGCCTCATAAAAAATTGGTATTAGAAGTTACCCAGCGGGTGCATCCCAGTTTGGCAAATATAGCCTTTCTCAGAAAGATGAGGTACGACTGGGCATAGGGCATGGGGCATGGGGCATGGGGCATAGGGCATAGGGTTCCGTGGGCATACCTCACTTTTTTGAGAACCGCTATATATTAGTAGGGGCGAAGCATGACCGCAGACAATTTATTAGTTATAACCAGAGATTTACTACGGTCATGCTTCGCCTATGCAAAATTGAAATGCACCCTACCCAGGTAAGGAGAAATATGCAATTTAAGGGGTAAATCCTATGGTAAATCCTATAGTTGCATTTGGATTATAACTGATTGGGAATGATAAATGGGCTGCCAGCGATCTAAAGTGCCGATCGCACTTGCAGCTTGTTAGGCATATATGATATCACAGTTAAATGATGATTTTCAATTAAGATAGTTGATTTGCTGGTCAAATTACTAATTCAGTATAATTGCCTAATTTGTAATGCTAATACAACCATAATCTGTGATGGTAAACCCGCATATCCACGGAGCGATCGCACAATCACGCAGATAGATATAGCCAGCCGCCACTTTTTATTTCCCCCAGGTAAAATTTAGCTGCTAATTCATTAGCTTCTAAATTTGGTGATTCAGGTAGATATATATCAAATTGCTTTAATGTTGAGATTTAAATTAGAACCTTTCCTTATATTCTATTCCATTTTATTTTATGATTTGACAGGAATGGCGATCGCAAACTCTGTACCGTGGTCAGGTACTGAATTAACAGTAAGTTTACCACCATGTTTTTCAACGATAATTTGACTGGCGATCGCCAATCCCAACCCCGTACCTTTCCCGACCCCCTTCGTAGTAAATAAATGTTCAAATATTCTTTGTTTCACTTCTTCAGTCATTCCTTTACCCCCATCCTTAATCCGAATCACTGCTTCTCGATCGCCCGATAACTCCGTAGTGATCACAATTTGCCTAGGCAGAGCTTCAATCTCCTCGTAAGTTCGCTCTTGATTGCTCTCATCGATCGCATCGATCGCATTAGCCAACAGATTCATAAACACCTGATTCAACTGCCCCGCATAGCACTCCACCAGTGGCAAATCCCCATAGTTCGCGACTACAGGAATTTCGGGACGCAACTCATTAGCCTTGAGACGATGTTGAAGAATCATTAGCGTACTGTCGATGCCATCATGAATGTTATAGGGCACAGGGCGATCGGTATCTGCACGAGAAAAAGTACGCAGACTCTGGCTAATGGCCTTAATGCGATCGCCACCCTCCTTCATCGCCTTCACCAGCTTCGGCAAATCTTGGCGCACATAGTCCAAATCAACCCTCTCTAACGCCATCAACATCTCAGGATCGGGATGGGGCAACCTCTGGCCATAGAGTTCAATGATGCCAAACAAAACCGCAAAATAATCATTTACCGCACCCACATTACCCACAATGCAGCCAATCGGATTATTGATTTCATGAGCCACCCCAGCCACCAAATTGCCTAGAGCCGACATCTTTTCGCTTTGAATAACTTGCAGATGAGAACGCTGGAGTTCCTCCAGAGCCAGACTCAGTTGGCTCGTGCGCTCCCGCACCTGCTGCTCCAGAGTTTGAGTCAGATGACGCAGTTGGAGGTGGACGCGCACGCGGGCAATAGTTTCCTGCTGCTCAAAAGGCTTAGTGATGTAATCCACCGCCCCCAGAGATAGCCCCTTCACCTTGCTAGTAGTATCAGAAAGGGCCGTCATAAAAATAATGGGAATATCAGCAGTCTTCGGATTAGCCTTCAGTCGCAGACAAACCTCAAAGCCGTCGATTCCAGGCATCTGTACATCCAGCAAGATCAGCTCCGGCGGATTTTGTGCTACTTTGCTGAGGGCATCTTCGCCATCTATGGCAATGCGGACTTGCCAGCCCACACTCCGGAGTGCTTGGGAAATTACTGCCAGATTGGTAGGATTGTCATCCACAACCAATATAAATCCGCCACTCATGATGCCGCCTCCAGATACTCTTGAATGAATGCCATTAATTTTTTAGCTTGGAAACTCTCAGCCAGTTGAATTACAGCCTCAGCAAAAAGAGCACACCCAGGCTGGGACTGAGCCAAACTATGACACTCTTCCTCGACTTTGAAAAGGTCTCCTTCTTCTATCAATTGAGCTAAATATTGTAGGATTTCGATCGCCGGTGGAACTATTGCTGGGGGACTTTCAGAGACTGTTTGATTCAAACTAGGGTTAGCAGATTCATAAATCCATTCCAGTTTTAGCAGTGCTTGCAATTTGTCTAGCAGGATTTCCGCCTGGACTGGCTTGGCCAAAAAGCTGTTACCTCCGGCGGCGATGCTTTTGTCCTGGTCTAGCTCAAACACGCTGGCGGAAGATACAATCACAGGCAAGGTTTGGTAAGCTGGATTTTGGCGCAGATGTTTGAGCATCTCAAAGCCATTAAGAATCGGCATCGCAATATCAGTGATGACTAAATCTGGGCTGTGGACAAGTTGCGCCAAGCCTTCTTTCCCGTCACAGGCTTCGATCATTGTAAAGCCGATCGGCTCCAGCAAATTCACAATCACAGCCCGATTTTCCCATCGGTCATCCACAATTAATATCTTGCGCCTTTCCCCCTGATAGGCGATGATATTTCCGTGGATATTTTTCCGAGAAGCGATCGCCCACTCTGCCGCCTCAGTTAACTCAACTTCAAACCAAAAGGTACTGCCAACACCAAGCTCGCTTTTTACTTGAAGATGACTGCCCATTAATTCGACAATTTTTTGGCTAATTGATAGTCCTAATCCCGTCCCTTCTGACTGTTTTTTACTACTACCAACTTGCTCAAAAGGCAGAAAAATTTTCTGCAAATGGTCTGTCGCCATCCCCACACCCGTATCTTGAATTACGAACCGAGCCAGAAAGCAACCCGGTGTATGAGCCGACTCAATATTCACCCTGAAAGTGACACAACCTCGATCGGTAAACTTAATAGCATTACCCAACAGATTAATCAAAACTTGACGCAACCGCTGCTCATCCGATCGCACCCCCAAGGGCAACTCACCAGGCGTGTAAATAAAATCAATACCCTTTTGTTCTGCCCGAATCCGAGAAATTTCCGCAATCCCCTCCAGAAAAGAAGGCAAATGAAAATCGCCCTGGCGAATATCCATTTTGCGAGCCTCAATTTTAGAAAGATCCAGAACATCATTAATTAGAGTCAGGAGATGAGAACCGCATTGATAAATAATGCCAACCCCCTTACTCCCTCGCTCAGTCAGAGGTTCGCTGCGGTGGAGGATTTGGGCATAGCCCAGAATGCCATTGAGGGGAGTTCGCAACTCATGACTCATATTGGCTAAGAAATCACTCTTAGCTTGGTTAGCACTATCAGCCAGCTTTTTCGCTTCAGACAAAACAACAGCCTGTTGACGAGCTTGTTCCAGTAAATCTAAATTTTGCTTAAAAATCCGATTAAACGTAGCAGCCAGGAAACCAATTTCATTACTAGAAATAGACGGCGGGAGGGCAAAGTTCCCTGTCTCCTGACTGAGGATTACCGCTTGACGCAAGCGATCAATCGGTTGCAAAACCAAGAGGCGAATCAAAACTCCCGTGAGGGCTAATATAGCCCCAATACCTGCGGTGAGGGTGAGCATTGACACCAGAAAAGTTTGCCAAATACCCCGCTCCATTTGCTCAGCATCCAGTATCACGATCGCCAACCCCCGCGTCCCACTAGCTTTAAATAACCTGCTGCTAAAAGGCAACAAACCCACCAGCACAGCCTTGTTTTGCACATTGAGGCGATCGCTAGTTTCTACCCCAGTCCTAGCAGCCTTCTCCATCACAACTGCCAACTCTGGATGAATTGCCCCATAGGGACGACTGGGGATAAACCCAGAACTATGAGCCATCACCGTGCCATTGGGACGGACGATCGCAATTTCCACCACCGCGGGCAAAGTAGCATAATTTTGAACCACCCGCTGCAAAGCACTCGTATTGTCAAGCTCAATTAACCCCTCAGTAGCAAACTGCAAACCTTGATTAATCGACGAAGCTCTCTGTTCCACTTGTTTTTCTAAATTGGTCCGAGTCAATTGATAGTTGACTGCCAGTGTAGTTAGCCCGACGGCGACAAGAGACACACCAAGACTACCAAGCAACTGCCTCTGGAGACTGCGCCGCTTGAGCGAAATTCTAGACTTCAAGGTTTCCATAGCTCAATGGCAGCCTTAAGCGGCCGATCGTTAATATCAATATCTTCCCGGATGATTTGACGATGGCGAGAATCGGCAAGCAACTGAATAATTTGTTGCTTTGCCGACTCCAAACGACCTTCAAACATCCGTTTATTCATGGCAATATCTCCTTTTTTTAGTCCTGAATAATCTTGCATAAAGGACTCTTTGGTTTGTCCTAATTGCCGAGCTACACTCTCAAAGACTTCGTTGGGTTTGGTTTCTACTGCATGAATTGTATCGAACCATGCTAGGATAAATTGGGTAAATTCTGCTTCATTTTGGGTTACCAAGCTGCTGCGAGTCGCTAAACCATCAATGACGAGACTATCTACATCTTTAGTCGTAAAAATAATTTTTCCTTTAATGGCTGTAGCTGTTTGACTTAATAGTGGTTCCCAAACGACTGCTGCATCGATTTTACCTTCCTTGAGCTGTTGAACTGCTGTGTCATTGGAAATGTCTTTGATTTCGATGTCGCTTGGTTGGAGATTCTGGGATTTCAAAGCTTCTAACAAAATCAAATGACTGACTGTCCCCAGCTTAGCTCCTACAGTTTTACCGCGCAAATCCGCCATCGATTTCACCTTTGATCCAGCGACAATTCCATCGGAACCGGAGGAAATATCTACCGCCATCAAATAAGCTGGGCGATCATTCCCCGGATCTACCTGCATGGCCTCCCACAGCGGTACAAAGCTGGCATCTAGGGACCCGCGAAGGCTGGCGCGAATGTTATCTTGCTGGTTGTTGAATCGAACTAATTCTACGTTGAGTCCGCGGTTCTTAAATATGCCTGCTTCTTTAGCATAGAGGGCGATCGCATACCCTGGCCAGTTGTTCATCCCGACTCGCAAGGATTTAAGGGAGAGGTTCTGTTTCCCGACACATCCATGTAGCAACATGGTAGATGCCAGGGTTAGGATAAATAGGCTCATGACGATTGACTGGAATTTGAGCGGGACTAATTTCATATTTTTTTGAGACCTACAACAAGTGATGAAAATCAGGATCGAATGCTATTGCTCAAGTCTTTATTTAGTGAATTTTTAAAAAAGCTACAGCACCCAGGGCTTGTCATTCACAGAAAATATTCACTTTTAAGCAATTTTTGAAAAAACTTGTGGCAGTTAAGTTACCATCGGGATTGATTTGAGATTTTTATTTTGGTCTTCCACCGTCTTATGATATCATGAGCAGAGCCATCCATACTCTTAGCAATCGCAGTATACAAAGTGCGATCGCTAAGAGTATCGATAGCTAAGAACTATTTTATCCGAGATTTTTTTCAAACAGGACTAAGGGAAAGTGTCCTATCAATTCCGGTAACAATATGAGCAGCTACTTTTAGATGTGCTCGTTTTTTAGTCTAAACTCCAGTAAGTTGTGATGGTATCAGAAAAGAATAATTTATAATTTTTAACCGCAGATACACGCAGGTATACGCAGATATATAGCAATCCTAAATCATTTGTGAATTTCTTACTCCCTCCCCTTACTAAGGGGAGGGTTGGGGTGGGGTAAAAAAACTTTACGACTCATTTAGGATTGCTATAGAGTGGCAATTATCTACTTATACCTGGTATATTTGCGTATATTTGCGGTTTTTTTTTATGAGGCTTTATTCTCCGTAGTGTCCGCCAGCAACCTTACCCCGAAACACCACATAATTGTAGATGTTGTAGAAAATCATAATCGGGATCAGAAAGCCAATAAACACAATCATAAATACCAGGGCGCTGGGTGCGGCCGCCGCTTGATAAATCGTGAGTTGCGTGGGAATTATGTACGGAAAAACAATCAATCCCAAGCCGATAAAACTCAGCAAAAAAATCAAAATTGTCCAGACAAACGGCGTGCGTTCTTCTTTCCTTTCTAGACTTCTTAGCAAGAGTCCAACTAGCAACAATCCCAGCACAGGAATTGTCGCAAAGACATAAACTAGCGGTTTCTCGAACAATCTTGCTCTGGTACTTTCATAAAAAATGGGAGTGGCGATGGTAATCAAAATGGCTCCGATTAATGTCGTCACGGCCGCAATTTTAGCGGTGCGATAGTGAGTGGTTTGCAGTTCCCCATCTGTTTTCATGATCAGATAGGTAGAACCAATCAAAACGTAACCTTGAACTAACGTTAAAGCCACTAAGATCGATCGCCAATCCAGCCAATCCCAAGTAGTACCCACAAAGTGACCTGCTTCATCCACCGCAATGCCTTCGAGCACCGCACCGAGGGCAAATCCTTGAGCTAAAGCAGCCAGAAAACTACCGGCCCCGAAGGCATAATTCCAGAATAACTTCCGATTAGAATGCTCGCGAAATTCAAAGGCTACAGCCCGAAATATCAACCCAAAAAGCATCATACAAATGGGTATGTACAAGGCAGTTAAAATCGTGCCATAAGCTAGCGGGAAAGCCCCAAATAAAGCTCCTCCCATCAAAACTAACCAAGTTTCGTTAGCATCCCAAACGTTGCCCAAACTTGTCATTAAGATGCCCCTGCGTTCATCGTCATCAGCAGTCAGAGACAAGATTCCTACTCCTAAATCAAAACCGTCTAGCATGACGTAGAGTAATAGAAATAGACCCAAAATTACGAACCAGACTTGCGGGAGAAAATGCTCCAAAGCTTGCATAAAATCTCCTATTGTTGTGCTTCTGCGGGACGTCGATCGGGAATGTGTTCTGCGGGTTCAGTTTCGATGGCTGGTTGATTGTCTAAACCAGGCACTGGCAGATTTAAATTAGGCCCTTTGCGGATAATGCGACTGCCAAAATACATGGCACAAACAAACAAAAAACTGTAAATAACTGCAAAGAAACTGAGGGAAGTTAAAACATTGCTAGCGGGGATGTTTGACACCGCGTCAGCCGTGCGAATTTGTCCGTATAAAACCCAAGGTTGTCTGCCGACACAGCGCACTATCCAACCCGATTCTACAGCTATATAACCTAGGGGCGCTGCTAATACCCAAGCGCGCATTAGCCAAGGTTGACTGCTAATATTTTCAGCGGAAAGTTTGCCTCGACTCCACTGAATTGTACTGAACAGCATCAATCCTACAAAGAAGAATCCAATGCCGGACATGATGCGGAAACAATAGTAGATTAAACCTACCATTTTGGGTCTATCTTCTGGCTGCCATTCTTTTAATCCTAGGACTGGTTCGGAGAGCTTTTCTTTGAATTCTAGAACGTATCCCAAGCCATTGGGAACTTTAATTTCCCAGTCATTTTTTTGGGCTTTTTCATTAGGAAGAGCCATTAAAGTCCAATCGGCGGAACTTCCGGCTGGGGAGGTTTCCCACTTAGCTTCGATGGCTGCTAATTTTGTGGGCTGATAGTGATAGACTTGTTCGGCGCTCAAATGTCCGATGAATATCTGTAAAGGTGCAACGGCAATGGCGGTAGCTATGGCAATCTTTAAAGATTTGGAAAAAAAGGCTTCGTTGCGCTGATTCAGAATGTACCAAGCGCTAATTCCTCCAATGACAAACAGCGAAGTTTCTAGCGTCGCAAAAAACATATGGAGAATGCTGTTTAAGGCGAAGGGGTTCATGATTGCTTGGAAGTAATCGGTGACAACAAACTTGCCGTTAACCATTTCTCCGCCGGCGGGTGTTTGCAGCCAAGAGTTAGCGACGAGAATCCAGACTGTTGATAGGTTTGCGCCGAAGGCTACCATGATTGTAGCAATGTAGTGGACGATCGGGTGAACGCGCCCCCAACCAAACAGCATAATTCCTAAAAAGCCGGCTTCTAGCATAAAAGCCATGGAAGCTTCAAAGCCTAAAATACTGCCAAAAAAGTCACCAACTGCTTCGGAAAATGGTGCCCAATTTGTGCCGAATTGAAACTCCATGGGAATGCCGGAAGCTACTCCAATGCCGAAGTTTAATACATACAGTTTAGACCAAAAACGAGCATGATGGTAATAGTCAGGATTGCGAGTTTTCAGCCACATTCCCTCAACAATTACCAGATAAATTCCCATTCCCGTAGTGAGAACTGGCCACAGCATATGAAATATAGCGGTTAGCGCAAATTGCATTCGCGATAGCGCTACGGTGTTAGATAAGATATCCATGTTTTTTTTGATCCTTTGGTCAGTTCAATAGGGATTTGTTTGCACAATTCCTGGAATTGACATTAACTACAGTGTAATGTAAGAATTTAGGATGTTTTTTGGAGTCAGCCAATTTTAAGGTTTTATACAGATTTGGGTTGTATTTTATTGGGTTTTAAAATATAGAGGTAGATGAGGGGCGGGTTTAGGAGATTGGGGATTTTAGGCAATTATGGTTGGTAAAACCCGCCCCTACAAGATTTATGTTGATTGATGCGGAGGGGCGGGTTTAGGAGATTGGGGATTTTAGGCAATTATGGTTGGTAAAACCCGCCCCCTACAAGATTTATGTTGATTGATGCGGAGGGCGGGTTTAGGAGATTGGGGATTTTAGGCAATTATGGTTGGTAAAACCCGCCCCTACAAGATTTATGTTGATTGATGCGGAGGGCGGGTTTAGGAGATTGGGGATTTTAGGCAATTATGGTTGGTAAAACCCGCCCCTACAAGATTTATGTTGATTGATGCGGAGACTATCTTACCGAACGGTGACTTTATAAGTCAGTTTAAAGGGTTTAAAATTAGCTGCTGTTTTCGCCGATCCGCTCAGTTCTAATTCGTAAATCCCTGCCTTGGGAAATACAATATCAGCTCCGGGAATCCCTTTGTAACGCTCGGCAGATACTGCTTTTAATGCCGGTTCAATCAGGGGTTTATCGCCTGGTTTATGACCTTGGGAATAAACGGCTAAGTTGCAGTTACACTGCTCTAAGGGGATAATTATACCGCCCTTGCGAGTTAGTGCAAACCACACTTTTGCGGTTGCTCCGGCGCGGGGATTGTGGTTTGGTTCTAGGTGAAAGGTGGTGGCGACATCTCCTGATACTTCGACTTCGTGGGCTAACACTGAAGTTAATTTTAAGGGGGGCATGGGACTTATTCCTGTTTCAATTAGCAATCCCAAGAAAACTAATAATCCTAAATTTTTACTTTTGTTTGACAGGCGAAACATAGAAATTATCCAGTGATAAGAGAGACCAAAATAGGCGCGATCGCACAAAAATAACTAATAGCGTAACCAGCGCTAACACGGCTGTCAACAGTTGATTGTGCAAGTTCCATTCAAAGCCGCCGAGATAGTGGGAACCGATGAGGGCTGCATGAAGGGTGCACAGCAAGAAAGCGGGTATAGTTAATAGGTGGATTTGCCGCCATAGTTTGCCTAGATAGTCTTGAAGGCGATCGCAACTTGTAACCGCCGCCGGTATCATCAACAGTAGCGCCACTATCCCAGCTATCATCCCTAACTGATGCTGAGGCAACATAAAAGATAGGGCGTCAAAATTCCATTGCAGGGTATGATCTAGCATATGAAATGTGTGGGCAAGGGCGATCGCAAACCCTCCAACACCCAAAGCTCTACGATAGCGCAAAAGTGGGGCGAAAAACTGACTAACCGGACGCGCAATCAGTGCTAGCATCAAGCATAGTAGGGATGCGTGGCCCGTAACATCAACCATTTCATCGGTTCGCAACAGAGTAATTATGCCGATCGCCATTGTCACCCAACCACCAGCGCGAAAGAGTTGACTGCGTTTGTGGGCGCTGAATCTACTAGCAAAAAACCCGACTCCCAGCATTGTTGGTAGCGTACCCATTCCAAATGCCAACATCGTTGTCGCACCCAAAATTGGGTTTCCGGTTTCTGCGGCTTTTATTTGTGCTGCATACAGGAAACCACAGGGAATGAAACCCCAAAGCAAACCCAAAGCCCATGGTATCCACCAACTTTTTTGAGTGGAAATCTTAGTCATTGCATGACTGATGCGATGGTGGGAAATTGGGTGCAATAATGGCAAATGTGGCAGTAAATCTGGTTTAATTTGTACTAATCCAAACCAAATTAGCATAGTACCAGTAAGAAGTGCGATCGCCCGTCGCCCTCCGCTACCAATCCCAGCCATTTGTCCCCCAGCAATTAATACCGAACCTACTCCACCAATGGCTGCCCCAACTAAGGCATAGGCAAAAATTCTGCCCAAATTTAAGAGTAAATTAAAGCGGAAAGAAGCTAATTTATCTTTGGGGTTAATGGACAAGGAAAATGCCACTGTCAGCGGGCCACACATTCCAGCGCAGTGTCCAAAACTGCCGATAAATCCTAAGATACTGATTAGTAGGAGCTCTAGCATGGTGAGGGAGTAGTTAGTAGTAATTAGTCATCTCTTTCTGAGACCATAAAATTTATTCCGGATTCTTCGATTAAGGCTTAGGTTTTGTTTGAGAAGCAGCATAATTATCGGCGATTAACTTGCTAACTTCAGGATTGTAAATTCGCAGATAATTCCAGTAATTTTCAAATACCGATTTCACATATCCTTTTGTTTCAGGAAACGGAATTTTCTCGGCAAAAGCATCCGGGTCACTAAAACTAAATCTCTTCAACCAATCTGCTACTGCATTAGGTCCAGCATTGTAACTAGCCACAGCTAACATTGAGTTATTCTTGTATTCGTCGTGGGTGTGACCTAAATACCATGTACCGAGTTTAATATTGTCGTCTACATTTTCCAATGAATACTTTTTGAGGTTAATTTTATCGGCAACCCAGGTTGCTGTTTCCGGCATGACTTGCATTAAACCTGTGGCTCCCACTGCGGATTTAATTTTGGGCATAAATCGGGATTCTTGCCTAATTAATGATGTCACCAAAAGTGGGTTAATTTTGCGTTCTTGAGACCATTGTACAATATTTTGTAAGTAAGGAAATGGATATAATGCTTGCCAGTAATTTGGCTGCTGTCTCAGGGCTAAATATTCCTTTTTTTCTTCTGGTTGTTCCCGGTTGCGCAAACTCCCAACCATCCACAAACCGTCTAGGTTATCTCCGACACCAATTCGCATTAAACCGTCGGTAAATTGCTCGGAAATACTGGGTTCTACTCGGTTTTTAAATTCTATTTGCCACAGTTTCCAAGCATCTCTGTCTTGACCTAATTGATAGAGTTCTTTCAAAACTGGAGAACCTGCGGTTGGTTCCAGGCGCTGAGGGGGGCGGACTACATTGGGAGATAGGTCTCGGACTGTGGTAAAGTCGCCTACAGGCCAGCCGAGAACTACAGCCGATCGCCATGCAAAGTAGGATTCGGGATAGCGTAAAATAGTGTATTCAAAAGCTGTTTTTGCGTCCTGTTCCCGACCGATTTGTTTTGCCCATTTGCCTACCCAAAATGCTGCTTCTGGTGCTAGTTCGCTTTCGGGATTGTGGGTGGTGAGTTCTCTGGCCCATTGCCAAGCTGAGTTCAGATCTCCGGCTTTGGCAAATTGCTGGGCGACAGTCCATCGCAGTTCTGCTGCTTTATCGGAATTGTTGTATTTTTTTAAGAGTAGTTTGCGGGTGTCGGAGGCAGAGGTGGCGCTGCCTAATTTGTCTAGGAGTTGGGATTTATCGAATAAAGCTTCGGCGGCATGATTCGGGAAGTTGCTAATGACTCGATCGAGCAAAACGATCGCATCTTTGGGTTCGTTCAAGCGCGAGAGCCTGATTAAGCCTAAACCGGTATCTTCGGCATCGGGAAATTGGTTGACTAATTCTTGATAGGCAATTTTCGATTCTGGTATTTTCCCATCTAGCCACAAACCGCGAGCTTGGCGGTAAAGATTTTTGGCGGTGCGGGGAGCTTTCCCGTAGGCGATCGCTCCTTTGCCGTAATCTTGTTTTTCCCAATAGCCAAAAGCTATTTCTTCCCAATCTTCCGGTTTCAAGGCGCTGCTGTTTTGCTGCACCAATTGTTCTAAAATTGTACCATAATTATTGACATAATGACCGTGTTTTGCTACTATCAGCATCAACGGTGGCTGATTGGGATTTTCTTTTAACTTAGCCAGGGCAATTTCTACGCTGCGGGGATGGGCGGGAAATTGAGTGATGGCCTGCTGCCAATATTCGGGTTTGGATTTGCCTAAAACATATAAGGCTTCCACAGCTACTGGGTCATTGGGATAATTTTTCAGCAGTGACTGCCAAGCTGTTTCGGCTTTGTCACGATCGCCACTTAATTGGTAAGCTTCTGCTCGTTTCAGGGCAATGTGAGAGGCTAAAAGTGGATATTCTTGCTCTAATTTGTCCAATAAATTTAATGCTTTGGCGGGATTTCCTTGCTGGATTAAATCCGTGGCCAGGAGGTAGCGGGCGCGGCTTTGAGAGGAGACTTGCTGTTGGGGATTTGTCGGTGCAGACTTACTGGTGGCGATCGCATCTAATTTCGTCGCCCTCTCCACCGCAGACAGGGATACCAGGCTTGTAACTTCCGATTCCGCATTGGCTATGTCCTTAGCTGGTTGAGCTTTGTGGAACGGGCCGACACCCATCAATTTGGCGAAGATCAGCAAAGAGCCGATCGCCATAACGCAAATTGAAACACCCATTAAAACAGAAAGTTGAGTTTTGCGTCGCTTTAGCATGGGATAATTTAAGAAAGTAAGGAGGTTCTAGCCTGCCTGGAAACAGATGATTGACGGCGGTGCCTGACATCAGCAAAGGGAGACTTCGCCGTATAGTACCAGAATTTATTTTGACGCGGACTGGGGAATTTGTCCGATCGCTCTATATATTTTGGAAAAATAAAAAGCGACAAACCAGGCCGGACAAAGTACAATCAAAATCTAAAATCTTAACAGCAAATCAAAACATGGAATTTCGAGTCACCGATACACCCCGCTCTGTGTGGACAGGAGATGCCCTGGCAATTGGTCTATTTGAAGACGCGGTAGAGCTCACCGGCGACTTGGCACAATTAGATGAACAGCTTACAGGCACTTTGAAAGAGCTGCTACTGGAAACAGATTTTCAGGGCAAAGCTGGTACGATTGCCATTACCCGTGTTGGGGGCAAAAGTCTGCTACGTAAAATTGCGATCGTCGGTTTAGGTTCTGCTGAAAACTTAAAATTAGATACTCTGCGACAAGCAGCAGGTATGTGTGCCAAGCTAGCGAAAAAGGAAAAATGTAAAACCCTCGCTCTTAGCTTTCCGGTGTGGCAAAATGCGCCGGATGCTACAGCTAGTGCGATCGTCGAAGGTGTAGAACTTGCCGTCCATCAAGATCACCGTTTCAAGTCGGAATCCGAAGACAAAAGCGGTGCGATCGAGCAAGTAGACTTGCTGGGTTTTGTCGGTAGCGAAAGCGCGATCGTCCGCGCCAGACAAATCACTGCCGGAGTCATTTTAGCACGGGAATTAGTCGCAGCCCCAGCCAATTTCGTGACCCCAATTACCATGGCAGAAACTGCCCAAAGTCTTGCTGCTGAATGCGGTTTAGAATTAACAATATTGGAGCAAGCAGACTGCGAAAAACTGGGTATGGGAGCATTTCTGGGCGTTGCCAAAGCATCGGACTTGCCACCAAAATTCATTCACCTGATTTATAAACCAGAAGGCAAACCGCGACGCAAAATCGCCATTGTGGGCAAAGGATTAACTTTCGATTCCGGCGGTTTGAACATCAAACCAACGGGCAGTGGCATTGAAATCATGAAAGTCGATATGGGCGGTGCGGCGGCTACTTTGGGTGCTGCCAAGGCGATCGGTCACATCAAACCCGATGTGGAAGTTCACTTTATCAGTGCCGTGACTGAAAACATGATCAGCGGCAACGCTATGCGCCCTGGAGACATCCTCACAGCTTCTAATGGCAAAACTATCGAAGTTAACAATACCGATGCAGAAGGGCGTTTAACCCTGGCTGATGCTTTGGTATTTGCTGATAAATTGGGAGTGGATGCGATCGTAGATTTAGCAACTCTCACCGGTGCCTGTGTAATTGCTTTGGGTGATGATATTGCTGGTTTGTGGAGTCCTCAAGATAGTGTGGCATCGGAAATTGTCGCTGCTTCAGAAATGGCTGGGGAAAAGTTTTGGCGAATGCCGATGGAAGAGAAGTATTTTGAGGGATTGAAAGCTTTGCACGCTGACATGAAAAACACTGGCCCTCGTGCTGGTGGCTCGATTACGGCGGCTCTATTTTTAAAGCAGTTTGTGAAGGATACTCCTTGGGCGCATTTAGATATTGCTGGCCCGGTTTGGATTGAAAAAGAAAATGGCTACAACGGCCCTGGGGCTACGGGTTTTGGAGTTCGGACTCTGGTGCATTGGGCCTTGAATTAAACGCCATGAGACAGGGCAGTGCGATCGCCTATCACCATTAACCACAGGGAAATTGCAGACACTTGATGATTCAAAAAAAAGGTAAATTTTCTATAATTAGTGGTGTATTGACGATCGCACTGTGTGGCGGCTGCGGATTATTTCTGTTCAAAAAACCCGTACAATCTATCCCATCCCTCAAGTCATATCAAATCCTCTCTTCATCGGAATAGTAAATTCGAGTTCACTGTCAACCGTCAACCGTCAACCGTCAACCGTCAACTGTCAACCGTCAACTGTCAACATCACCTGACGGTGTAACCGGAAATGATATCAGGGGCTTCCCGCTCGTCTTTTGGTCAAAACTTGGGATGGCGATCTCCGGATCTAGCCCTGGTGGCTCGATCGGGCGATACCCGTTTCGCCAGCCCCCTCCCTTTGTCTGAGGGCGGAGGATGAAGCCGATCGCTAAAAAGTTGAATTTTGTAAACTTTCTTAAAAAATAGGGCCCCTCGCCCGGTAAAATCAGAGACGGATTTTCTAATTCAACAATCTAGACTAACTAACTACAGTCAGGAGGACACATGGACTTTATAACCGATCTGTTCAGCGGTGCTGGCAGTGTCAACATCCAACTAATTGTTCAGGTCGCTTTGCTCGCAGCAGTCGTGCTTTCTGGCCCGATCGTGATTTTTCTATTGGCTGCTAGAGGCGGCGATCTCTAAGATTAGTATGATACCGGGCGATCGAGAGTTGGGAGCTTTGAGTTGTTAACCATTCAGATTTCTCAAAATTCGATCGCCAATTGCCAATTTTCCACTCCCCCTAGAGTTTACTTCAAATCCCCAAGGCATTTTTAGCAGCTTGAATCAAGCTGTAAAAGAAAGGTTTAGACAAATCGACTTCCCTAGCATTTTCCCGGCTATTACCCAACAAACCAGTGGTTTGTCCAGGCGAAACCGCTAACACCTGCCCGACGGAGTTGCGAATTCTCAACTCAGTCCGATCGCCCGATCGAGATAAACTACAAGCATAAGTGCGATCGGAAAAATCAAACTCAGCCTTCCCCGAAACCAACGGCCTAGAATCAGCCTCACCAGTAGCCAGTCGAACACCCAACAACTCTAACTGCACCGATATCTTGCCATTAAAAGAATTTTCCCGCAATCGGTAAGCAATATCAACCAACCGAGGCAAAGGAAAATATTCACCCCAACGCCAAGCAATACCCTGTAAACTTGCTGATACTTTTCCAGTTTGACTGGCAGTTAGTTTCAGATGATTTCCTTTCCCAACAATTTTCTGTTCAGTTATACAAACATTCGGTGTCCAAAACACAGGAGCCTTATTTTCAATCCCGCAAGGTTCCAGAGCATCAATTTGTCGATAAAGCTCCAAATTAATCTCAGATAAATCCGCTTGCACATCCACAGAAACCAGCGGCTTGAGATGTTCTGGCTGCAAACATTGATTAGCAAAAACCGCAAGTTGACTGCGGAATTTGGCCAGATTCTCCGCAGGCATAGAAAAACCGCCCGCTGCTTTGTGTCCACCAAATTTAGTTAATAAATCCGCACAAAAATTCAGCCCGTCAAATACATTAAACTCAGGAATTCCCCTCGCCGAACCCCGCACAATCTGAGAGGGCGCATCCGTAGGGGCGGTGCCCCCGTGCCCGCCCTCAGCGGTGCCCCCGTGCCCGCCCTCAAAAGTACCAATAAACACCGGCACACCATAACGCTCCACCAACCGAGAAGCCACAATCCCAATCACCCCGTGATGCCAACCAGGCCTTACCACAACCAAAACCCGTTCCTGCTGCAAATTCAGCGAACTTTCCTCGCACCAAGCAATAGCTTCCTCTTCAATTTCCTGGCACAACTCCTGGCGGCGCTGATTGATTTGTTCGCACTCCATCGCCCTTTGCAGAGCCAAATCGCGATCGTCCGTAGTCAACAATTCTATCACAATTTGAGGGTCAGCCAGCCTACCCACAGCATTAATCCTCGGTCCAAGTCTAAAACCAATATCTTCAGGTTTTAAGGAATTTTGAGTTGTAGGGGCGGTGCCCCCGTGCCCGCCCTTGAGTTTAAAGTTGGGAATCAAAGGAGTTTCCGCACTTCCATGCTGCACTCCAGCCACCTGAATCAAAGCCTGAATCCCCGCCAATTGCGAGTGAGGCAACAGCCGCAAACCCCGCTTCACCCAGCGACGATTCACCCCAGTCAAAGGTGCTAAATCCGCAATAGTTCCCAAAGTAAATAACTCCAGCAGCGGATTCACCAACCCGCCAACTTGCTGCAAACTCTGAGCTAAACAAATTGCCAAAACATAAGCCACACCAACCCCAGCTAAACCGCGATAAGGCGAAGATTCAGCAATTAATTTCGGATTCAGAATCGCATCCGCCGGCGGTAGTTGTGGCGGCAAATCGTGATGGTCTGTAATAATTACTTGTACGCCAAGTTCTCGCGCTCTTTTCACCGGCCCCAAAGCGGCAATTCCGTTATCTACAGTGAGAATTAGAGCGACACCTTCCGAGTGAAATTCTTCTACAATGCGATCGTTAATCCCATAACCTTCCCGCATCCGACTCGGAATCGCATAATCCACCTTCGCCCCCAGAGCCCTCAGAGCTCGCAGCAACAAAGCCGTGCTCGTCATCCCATCAGCATCATAATCCCCACAAATCGCAATCTTGCTTCCTTTGGCAATTGCTTCCCGCAACAATCTCACACTCACCGCCAAATCAGGAAACTCATCCATTGGCTGTGGCAAAACCAGAGATTCCGGCTCTACAAATCCTTGCACTTCTGTCAGTGTATCGATGCCCCGATTAATCAGTACCTGGGCTAACAGTGGCGACAAACCAATTTCTCTAGCAAACTGTTCCGCTTGCTGTGGTTGAGGCGCATAGATTTGCCACCGTTGGTTCGGCAACCGATGAAGATGGGAGGAATTAGAAGTGGGTATATCTGGCACGGAAAATTGCGTTTAAAGATACATAGCTAATATTAGCTAATTTAAGTACCGGAATTAATCAATTTTAGATTTTAAATTTTAGATTTGAAAATTGTCCTAAAGATGAGTCTTTTGGTAAAATTCAAAGACTGTTTACCTAGATGCTATACTTTCAAACTCCCCTGGGAGGTAAAAATGAAGCCTAGCAAGCATTTACACAGCCCGTACATTCCCTGATTCTTGATTTTAGCTAAAGAGGAGATTTAGATGACTGCTGAAAAACGACCATGGTTTCAAACTGCATTAAAGTTTCGTGGGTCTGTCATTCCCTCAATTTTACCTCGTGTTTTACTCTGCGCTGGTTTTGGTTTTTTTATTTCACTGCTGTACTCTCTTGGTATTCCAGTATCTTTACCAATCTTGTCTAGCGTTGTGCCCAGCATTGTCCTCGGTTTATTATTAGTCTTTCGGACAAATACGGCTTACGATCGCTTTTGGGAAGGTAGGAGAATTTGGGGAACTTTAATCATTGCTGTTCGGAATTTGGCGCGTCAAATATGGGTATCTATTAGCGACAATAAGCCGGAGGATTTCCTTGAGAAAAAGTCAGCTATACGGTTATTAATTGCTTTTGCAATCGCACTGAAGTTGCACCTACGCCAAGAGAAAATTAACTCAGAAATAGAGCCGTTTGTATTGCCATATCAGTATGAAGTTCTCAAACAAATGAACAATCCCCCACTCGAAATTGGTTTTTGGATTGCAGATTACTTGACCCAACAGCACGATAAAAATAACCTTGATGTCTATCGGTTGACTGCGATGAATCAGTTAGTCAATAACATGATTGAGGCCTTGAGTGGTTGCGAGCGAATTTTGAGAACCCCTATGCCTCTAGCTTACGCGATTCATCTAAAACAGCTATTGTTACTTTATTCCTTAGCACTGCCATTTCAAATGGTGAAAGATTTGGGTTGGGGAACGGCCCCAGTAGTAGCTTTAATTAGTTTTACTTTGTTCGGAATCGAAGAAATCGGCATTGAAATCGAAAATCCTTTTGGTCACGATACTAATGATTTGCCCTTGGATAATATTTGTGCTACCATTCAGCGCAATATCGAAGATTTAATTTCTTTGTCTCCTAGTGTTCACAATCATGTGGAAAAGTAGTAGTCAGAGCAATCAATTAAGATAAAAACTTCGGAGTTATATCGTTTCCGGCTGCATCGGAATGATTTAACCGCAGAGAACACAGAGGACACAGAGGGAGAGAATAGAGATCTGAATCATTCAGATGCTACCGGATTTGATATTACTTATCGGTAAAGTACGCACTGCGTACCTTACCGATAGATAGGATCTGATCTGCTTAAATCAGTCGGAAATCGTTAAGTCCAATTTGTGAAGCATTCACTCCGGTTAAAGAGACGATCGCAATACCATTCACTTTAATCAGAGTGCTGTTATTACTCTGGCTAATTTCCAATTGGTTGAAACTCAAGCCACTAGACAATCCTAGCACATCTTCTCCTTTCACAAAGTCGGAAATAATATCCAATCCCAGATTATTGCCGATCGCAAACGTGTCATTGCCCAAACCGCCAATTAAGCTGTCGTTGCCTAAACCTCCAAACAAGATATCGTTGCCTTCGCAACCGAGAAGCGTATCGTTACCTTGGTCTCCATAAATCGAATCATTGCCCTTACCGCCGTCAATTAAATCATTGCCTTGACCGCCATAAACTAGGTCATTTCCGGCATCGCCAGACAAAGTATCGTCCCCAACTTCTCCGAAGAGAGTATCATTGCCTTCGCTACCTAGCATTAAATCCTCACCGTTTCCGCCGAATAAAGTATCGTTTCCTTTACCGCCATCGATAAAATCGTTACCTTCATTACCCAAGATTAAGTCATCATCTTCTTGCCCGTTAAGTGAATCGTTTCCTTGATTTCCGAAAATAACATCTTTACCAAAACCGCCAAGAATGATGTCGTTTCCTTTGCCACCCAACAGGATATCGTCTCCCTTGTAGCCGTTAATGAAATCGTTGCCTTCGTTGCCGTTTAAAATGTCGGCGCTGTTGCCACCAATTAGGTTGTCGTTACCTGCTTTGGCATCGAATATATTGGGGCTGTTGCTGCCAAAATAACCGTCATTTTTGGGAGTACCGATCGGGATGCCGGAATTGCCGTTGATGATATTATCGACTGGATTTGGTCGATCGAGGTTTGGTCGTTCAATGCGATCGCCAATGCAGGTTAGATCGGGTGTGGGCGTACCAGTAGGCGTTGGTGTGGGAGTAGGCGCTGGTGTGGGAGTGGGCGCTGGTGTGGGAGTGGGTGTCGTATCTACGATCGTCAAAATCGCCGTTTTCTGATTGCCCAAACTAGCATTATTTGTGGCATTTGTCAAGCTGAGATTTACAGTTTCATTACCTTCTACTAAGGTGTCGTTAGTAATGGGAATAGTGAAAGTTTTGCTAGTTTCACCAGAAAGAAAGTTTAACGTACCCGATGTAGCAGTGTAGTCACTTCCGGCGGTGGCGCTACCGTCAGCAGTGCCGTAACTGACAGAGGCGGAGACATTGCTGCCACCTGTACGATTAACCGTAATTGTTTGGGTTGTGCCATTTTCATTAACGCTGTAAGTGCCACTGCTGAAATTAAAGGTTCCCGGCGCTGATATATCGTTATCGGCGATCGCCACGGAAGCAGTTTCAGTACCAGCAGCCCCCAAATTGTAAGCAGCCGCACCGACTAAAGTCAGCTTCACAGCCTCGCTACCTTCCACAAGGCTGTCATCAATGGGAGTAATAGTAACATCCGCAAAAGATTGACCTGCCGGAATGATAATGCTACCCGTTAAATTTGGTGTGTAATCATTGCTGGTGGCAAAACCCGTACCGCTAGCAGTTGTATAATTGACTGTCAGCGGGAGTGCGGTACTGCCCGATCGCGTAATGCGGAAAATACCAGGATTTGCACCAGATTCGGCTGCTGCTGCGTCTGTCGCAGTAATAGTGACAGTAGGCAAGGCAATGTTAAACCGGGCGACACTCGGATCGTGATCGCTGTCTTGATCGGCAAATTCTGAGTTGATGTGAACAACATCAAATCCGGCCAAGTTTTTAGCTAAGTTATTGCTAGCTAAAATGTGGTCTAGAACCTGCGCGTTGCCTTGGAAATTATAGGTGTACTGCTCATTTATCGGCAGAGTTTCGATTAAGTTTTGCAGCACAGGTGTACCGCTACCCCCTGGTATTCCCCGGACAACATTCAGCGGTTCTGAAAACTGAAAATCGTTCAAATCTCCAGCCACAATTACATTCGCATTGGCATCTACTGCCAAAATGCTATCCACAAAATTGTTGACAATTTGTGCTTGTTGGAGGCGCTGAGTTTCTGAACTGAGAACAGGTGGTTGACTGGGGCCGAAAAGCGGTTGGTCGCCTCCTTTGGAGTTGAAGTGATTGGCAATTACAAACACTTGCTGGCCGTTGAATACAAATTCACCGACTAAAGGCTTGCGGCTGGTATTAAATGCTGCATTTGTCGGGTCAATTCTGCCTGGACTTGCTGACAGTACGGGCGCGCCGCTAACCGTGTTAACTGTGGTTGCGGTTGTGGAAGTGCCGCCAGGGCGATCGACAAAAGTAACGCGGCTGGGATTAAACAAAAATCCGACACGAATATTGCCGCCCGGTTCGCCACCGTCTTGGTTGTTTACAGGGTTAATTTGCCTGAATTCATAAGTCGGACCACCCGCTGTTTTAATTGCGGAAATTAAGGTGTTGTAAGTTGTATCCGCAGCAACTACACCGTCATTTGTCGCGCCGTTGTTGTCTTGAATTTCCTCTACATTGATAATGTCAGGACTTTTGAGATTGGTGACAATGCGGCTGGCGATGGCTGGGAATTTGGCAGTATCGCTGGGGTCTAAATTCTCGACGTTGAAAGTAGCAACTGTTAGCTGGCTGGCATTTCCAGTTAGGTTTGTAACTTCCTTAGTCAGTCCGCCAGATGTAACGCTGGCTTGAGGAATTTGAGTGGTATTTAAAAGCTCGTAATTGCTGAAACTGTAACCGATAACGCCCGTAACTGTGCTTAATTTGTCGGCGACGTTGGTAACAGGTGACAAGCTGCCATTGGTGGGAGGATTCAGCAGAGTATCGTCAATTTGAATCCGTTCGGGATTAAAATCAGTCGCAGAAACGGCAATTCCGCCGCGATTAGTTCTGCCCGTAGCATTTGCGCCGTTATCTGGCAAAACGTAGAATTCGCCAAACTCGTTTGTGGGGCCGACAACTACGGGATTGTTGACTTGTACTAGCATTGATTCTAAACTTTCGTAGAAGTCGATGCCTTCTGTTGTCGGGTCGAAATCACCACCAGTTTCTACATTGCCGGCAGTAGTGAAATCGTTTTGAATGAAGGTTGTAGGTTGAATGCGGCCGCCGGTACCGATGATAGTTGGAGTAATTGTACCGATAGATGCGATCGCCCCTACAGCAGCCCCAGCAACCGTAGCATTAATTTGGGTAGTAGTAAGATTGGTGGCGTTGTTAGCAGGGCGGAATTCGTCTACTCGACCAGTTACTTGTACCGATTGTCCGACAGTAGGATTGGGTATTGTTGAACTTCCTAGGAACACAAAAATCGCTTCCGATGTAGAATTCGGATTAGGCCCGGTGTCGGGAGTCGGGTCTTGCATATAAAAACCGCGCCCGCTACCAGTCCCAATTAAGGCTGTGACTACACCGGGAACATTGCTAACAGTTTGAGTGGCTAAAGATGATGTATGACTTGCGCCTTGAATGTTGCGGATGCGAACCGGAGAACTACCTAAAGTTACCGTATCGCTGCGGAACTTTTGGAAGTTGTCCTGGGGCAATTCTTTTGAGATAATGTTGTCGCCGTACCACACATTGTCGCCGTTATCAACTAATAGCTGAATTTGACTGCTATCGGTTAAGTTACTCGGCACTTCTACGATTGATTCAAAACTGCCACCTGCATTCAAAGCAGTCAAGTTTGCCGATCGCACTTGAGGCGCATCAGCAGCATTTCCAGTCCAAGTATACAACCGGAAATCTTTCGGGGCAGTACCCGTAGCGCTGTCGGCTGGGCCTGCGACAATTAGGTATTGGTTGTTAGCATTGCGATCGATACTGCGAATTCCCCGGCCACCCAAATCTAATTGAATTGGAGCACCAATTGTAGCGCTAGCAGCCTTTCCCGTTACTAAGTCTGTGAAGTTGGTAATCGGTGCGATCAAAGCTTTAGTGCGATCGCTTGCTGGAACTTGCGGAGCCCGGAATGCCACATAGCCAGTAGTGTTGTCAGGTGCAAACGTCAAACCTTCGATATTGAAACCGTCTAAGGTAGTAGCTTCTGGGATTTTGCCCGCAGCCGCACTAGCAGTAAAATTGAAACCGTTAGTATCTCCCCACGCGATCAAATCGCCTTTCAGGTTGTCGTATCTGCCAGCAAAAGTCAGATTGGTTGTCGCACCGCTACCGGAGATATCGGTAGCAAACAAGCGGTTGCGATTCGGCCGCGAGTTGCCACTGCTAGCGTTGCTTTCGGAACCCATCCAGTAAATGCGGTTGCCGAGTCGGGTAGAAGCTTCGATGTCCACTTCTCTGGGAAGGCCGCCGGAGATATCCGTCAAACCAAGAGAGTTGGTAAAGTCAAAGCTTTTGACTGGTAAACCGGAATTGGCCCGATCGTACAAACGAAGGGCTTGGTCTTCGTCGTCGCCAACTAGCATATAGTTAGAGTCGATCGCGATCGCCGTACTCGCATCGCTTGTTCCAGTCAGAAAACGGCTAATTGTCGGAGTGACAGAAGCAGCCGAAGCCGCGTATTTCAGAACAGTAGATGTTGTGTTTATACCGTCACTTACAGTTACAGTCACGTCAGCATAGCCGACACCCACAGGATTAATTTTCAGATTGCGACTTGCGCCAGTTCCGCTAATAGCTAAATTGGCATTGGGAACCACAGCAGTGTTGCTGCTGGTTGCGGTTAATGTCAGGTTGGCAACAGCAGTTTCGGCATCAGCTAGAGTAAAGTTAACGCCGAAATTCTTAGCCGGATCTGTGGGGTCGTTGATGACGCCAGACAAGCTAGGAACTGTTAAAAATGTAGAAGCTGCACTCGGTGCGATCGTCGGCGGAGTGTTAGCAGTCGCTGTCACAGTTGTAGTGACGGCGGTAGTCGAGGAATTGTTGGTTTCGTTGCTTTCGGCGATCGTACCAGGTGCCGGATCTGCAACTGCGGCCCCAACAGGGCTGGTGACAGTGCCCGCAGTAGTACGAGTCACATTAACAGTTAGAGGAATGCTACTGCCAGCCGCGATCGTACCGCCAGTAAAAGTTACAACTCCCGCCGCTTGAGTCGCAGTAAAACCCGTACCCAAGGCCGAATTGTAAGTCACCCCCGCAGGTAAAGTGAAATTGGCGCGAACGACCGTCGCAGCAGCAGTACCGCTGTTGGCCAATGTCAGCGTGTAGTTGAAGGGAGTGTTAACAGTTGCTGTAGCAGGGGCACTGCTGGTGATGGTTAAGTCGGGTAAAGGAGTGGTTGTGGCGATCGTAACTCCTGTAGCAATATTTGCCAGTGCAGTAGGATTGCTCACAATAGTACCTGTGCGCGCAGTCGTCCAAGTACCCGTACTGGCATTGTAAGTTCCAGTTAATTTAGTATACGCCCCGCCGCTACCAGTATCGGGAAAAAGAGTTGTATTAGTTCCATCCCCAAAAGTTCCTTGGGCGTTGTTGTAGATATCATTTGTTGGCAATACATAACCGCCACTCGCCGGATTTGCCGTCCCTACACCCGTGCCAAAAAATACAGCATCAATCGGAACAGTTGTGTTAGTTATACTGGCAACCGGAAAATCAAAAATTGCAATCCCGTCAGCATTAGGGCCTCCATTGCCAAAAACACCGGTAGTGTTAAAAGTTCCAAAACCATCACCCGCAGTTGTACCAGTGTTGATAGTTTTCAGCCAATTTGCCCCAGAAATATCTGTAGTGGCGACACCGTTAATTAGTTTGCCAGAACCACCTACATAAGCAACTTGTCCAGCAGCAAGACTGCCAGAATTAAGACTGAAACCGTAAGTCAAAGCAGCCCCGCTAACCCATCCGTTGGCGAGTGCAGTTCCATTATTTGCCCACACCACGGTGTAGGGAGTCGCTGCAAAGTCGATCGCCTCTGTAGCAATTACCTGCAAATACTCGTAAGGGCTATCTGTACCGGCTGGATTTGCCATGTAGCCCGAAATAATTAACTTGGTGGCCATAGCACTTTTTCCCAATTTGCGATCGTTGTTCACTCCCAAAGACAGATACTACGATGCTAACGTTAAGGAATAGTAACTGTTTATTTAAGTAACAATTAATAACTACAAAACCAAAAAACTGCATACCCACACGACTTACGCAACTGGCATATAGTGTTCCTTAGTTTTATCTCAAATTATCTCATTGCTATAATGTTTATTTAACCAACTTGACAAACTCTTAAAAATATTAGTCTTGCTACCACTATAAAGACAATCTAGCTCTTTTTCTACAGTAGTGCGGTTGCCATACAAATTATCCAGAATGGCACAACCAGAGGGAGACATCTCCAAATAGCGAATACTATCTTTCAGATAAAGAGATACAACGTGCCAGTAAAACCGAGGATAACCAGCCCTTAAATCTTGATAATTTGAGTATCCCAATAACTTATTACTACCTACTTCTTCAAACTCGGAAAATAAAGCAGGTAACTTAAACAGATAAGATGGATCGGATAACTGACCAATTAAATCAGCCCCGCGAGTCAAACCCGGAAAATCAAGTGTGTCTTGGTGTAAGTGGTCTTTAGGAACAGGAAAACGAGTTAATTCAATATTTAATTGAATAATATCTAAATTAATCAACTCATACTTACTAAAATTTTCAATTACAAACAACTTACCACGATCCACATGATATGGTGTTAAACTAGCACCCGTAGCTGTCGGAGAAATGTTAATACTATCACCATCAACCCCTGTCACGAAAATATGTTCTGCCATGCAATCCTGGCTGCAAATTCCCTTCAGGTAGCCAATATCATGGCAAAGTAAAGACACAATGAAATTCAGCCAATCATGGGCAGAAACCTGTTCTTTGCAAAGGAGTTTGCCAGAGAGAATTTCCTGACCAACTAAAACCACTTGAACAGTGTGTTCTAGATTGTGATAGGGCGCATCGCAATTCGCGATCGCCTCTAGAATCTGTGGACCTATCAAACTAAATAAATCGAGATATTCCCGCTGTTCTTCTCCGTAAATATACTGATACTCAGTCGTGAGATATTTAATACAGTGGTGAATCAACTTAGATTGAGCTTGAGGAATGGCAGTCATACTCTCAATCGACAAGACGAAGGTTTTTTTAATGATAACTCATGGTCTATTTATAGCAAGTATTGAAACTGGATTTATCGCAGACAACTAAACTTTTAAACAAAATTTAAACAAACATTAACTATAGCAATCCTAAATCAATAGATGTATTTACTTTTACAAATCCCTAAAATTAGCGCATAAACCAAGAAATAAATCTTTGAAAACAGCTTTAAAATAATTTAGACGATTCGGTACCAAACTACGGCCAATCCAGCCAAAACCAACAGTAAAGGTGTCAGCCGATCGCCCCACCGTACATACAAAGTCTGAGTTTGCTTGCGATAAATAGTAGCATCTTGGACTTCATAAGTATTAATTCCCGACATCCACAGCGTCTCACCGTGAGGATTCACAAAAGCAGAATAACCCGTATTAGTTGCGATCGCCGCCCATCGATCCGTCTCAATTGCCCGCATCACATCAAGAGCATGGTGCTGAGCCAACATCGGCGGTTTATAATGAGCATTATTGGAAGCTGTTAGCATAAATTCACCCCCATTCGCCGCCTGATATCGAAAAATTTCTGAAAACGCTGAATCGTAACAAATACCGACAATTGCGCGGCCAAAAGGTGTATCAAACAATTGTTTGGAATTTCCCGGTACTAAATGCGCGTCTAAAGGAGAAAGCCGATTAATCATCCCCCCTAAAATTTCATAAAAAGGGATATATTCGCCTAAAGGTACGAGCTTAGTTTTATCATAGCGACTGAGAATTTCTCCGGTTTTGTCGATCGCCAATAAGCTATTAGTCATACCATCCCCTTCCTGTCCAAAGCCTCCCACCAAAGCCAGAACACCGCGATCGAGAATTGCTTGATAAAAAGACAGAGTAGAACGCTGATAGTCATTTGTCCAGAAAAAAGGCAAAGCCGTCTCTGGAATTAGCACAACATCCACGCCTCTATCTGCTAACTGTTTGTATCCCGCCGTGTAACCTTCCAAGGCCCGACGCCAGCCCTGGGAGTCAAACTTAATCTCGTTCGGAATATTACCTTGAATAATTCCTATTTTTAACGCCATTCCCGGCTCTTCAATTAAGGGGCGATTATATAAACTCCACCCCACAATATGCAAAATTAAACACAAAATTCCCGGTAACAAATAAGTAATCCAATTCTTCCTTCTTCCTTCCCCCATCCCCCCTAGGGGGGGGTAGGGGGTGGTTTCTTCTTGTTTCCCCCCTAGGGGGGGGTAGGGGGGGGTTTCTTCTTGTTTCCCCCCTAGGGGGGGGTAGGGGGTGGTTTCTTCTTCCATCCCCCCTAGGGGGGGGTAGGGGGGGGTTCTTCCTTGGGGGTAGGGGGTGGTTTCTTCTTCCATCCCCCCTAGGGGGGG
>NZ_JBGJZU010000043.1:0-52538 GCF_041354475.1 Microcoleus sp. | reverse complement strand
GCCCCTCCCTGGAGGGGAACCGGATCTAGCCCCTCCATGGAGACCCACCCCTAGCCCCTCCCTGGAGGGGAACCGGATCTAGCCCCTCCATGGAGACCCACCCCTAGCCCCTCCCTGGAGGGGAACCGGATCTAGCTCCCCTCTAGAGAGGGGCTGGGGGTGTGTCGGATCTCTGCCCTCTAGAGAGGAGAGTAGGTACACACCATGCTTTTAAGCTTAAGTTGACACCTATGCCCAATTCCCAATTCCCCATTCCCTATATCTGTATCCCTTCCACAGTCAAAATTACCCCATTTTTCATCAACGTCTCGCAGCGTTCTGCATAAAATTGTGCTGCTTTATCTTGTTTATTTACTTGCAACACGCGCAAAAACATTTGTCTTGCTTGGGCGAATTGTTGCTGGTAATGAAAAAAAATTCCCTGTTCAAAATAAGTTTGGGTTTGTGTTTTTAGTTCGATCATTGTATCTGAATCGCCGTCGTAGATTTCAAATACAGCAACAGGGGTTTGTTTTCCTTTGACTTGGACGCGATCGAGAAATCGGCACTTATAATGTTGGGGGTCGTCGATCCGACAAAGAGTTTGGACGCTAGCTACAATACCAACTCCGTAAAGCTTTGTCAATCCTTCCACGCGGGAGGCTAAATTCACTGCATCGGAAATCACCGTACTTTCCATGCGTTCCGCTTCGCCAATCGTACCTAACATTAAAGTTCCAGTATGCAAACCAATGCCGATGGAAATAGGTTGATAGCCACTATTTTGCCTGTGTTTATTATAAATTTTAACTTGCTGCTGCATCTCAATTGCTGCTTGGACGGCATCTTCTGGGCGATTGGGAAACAAAGCCATAATACCGTCGCCCAGATATTTGTCTATAAACCCATTGTACTGGCGAATTACTGGTCCAACTCTAGTTAAGTAAGAGTTAATAAAATCAAAATTATCTCTGGGAGACATACTTTCTGACAAACTGGTAAATGAGCGAATGTCGGCAAACATAATCGTCATTTCTGCTTGCACAGAGTCTCCCAATCTCGCATCAACGATGCTTTCTCTTTTGAGAAATTTCAAGAATTCGCGGGGGACAAAACGAGCGGAGGCGGCGGCAATCTTTTCGAGTTCGCTTTTGCTGGACTCGATTTGATTCAGGGAACTAAATGCTCTCAGTGCGGTGACTACTGTGGTAAATAATTTTTTATTTGTCAGTTCGGTTTTGGTTTTGTAATCATTGATATCATAGCTGACAATGACGACATCTTCTGGCACTTGTCCGGGCTGTCCAGTGCGTAAAATAATCCGCACTATCTTATTGTCTAAAATATCACGGATGTATTTAACTACTTCTAAGCCGGCTTCTTCCGTTTCCATAACGACATCTAGCAAAATCAATGCTATGTCTTGATTTTCTTTGATGATTTCCTTGGCTTCTTTGCCTGAGTAAGCGCTGACAAAATTGATTGATTTATTTTCAAAACAAAATTCTTTTAAAGCTAGTTTTGTAATATGGTGAATCTCTATTTCATCATCAACAATTAATACTTTCCAACTCGATTCTCTAGTTTTTTGTTCCCGTTCGTCTTCTTCAATAAATATTAAATTTTCGTCTTCAGCATCGAATAATTTTTGACTAGCTTCTGACATTGCTCCTACTCCTGAATATTATTTAATTAATGCTTTATCCTAGCTAATTAGCAATTTATGTTGGAATTTTAATCAAAAATTTTGTGCCACAACCTAGTTGACTTTGGCATTGAATTGTGCCTTGAAGTTTTTGATGCACTAAATTGTAAATAATGTGTAATCCCAATCCAGTGCCGCCCTGACCTCTTTTGGTGGTAAAGAAGGGTTGAAAAATTTTACTGAGATTGTCGGGAGAAATTCCTTTGCCATCATCAGTATATTCAAATACTAACAGATCGCCCTCTAGTTGCAAGTCAAAGGCGATCGCTCCTTCGTCGTTTGGGTCGTAAGCGTGAAGTAGGGAGTTCATTATCAGATTGGTTACAATTTGACAGAACACGCCAGGGTAGCTATCCAGTAAAATATTGTCAGGGCAATGAATCTCAATTTTGTGTTTAGTTGTTCTGAGTTTTGGTGTTAAAGATGTCAGTATTTCCTCTAGATATTTTTTTACGGGAAAAGTTCGTTTTAATTCACTGGACTGATCGACTGCTACTTCTTTAAAGCTATGGATCAAGTCGGCCGCCCGCGTGAGGTTAGTCAATATCATATTACTACTTTGCAAAGCAGTATCCAGAAATTTTTCTAACTCAGAGCGTTTAATCTGACCGTTGCTATAAATATCGCAAAATTTTGTAACTTTTTCGGCGAGGAGTGAGGCGGCGGCGATGCCAATACCGATGGGAGTGTTGATTTCGTGGGCAATACCAGCCACTAACCCTCCAAGGGCTGCCATTTTTTCTGATTCTACGAGTTGATTTTGGGTGGATTTTAAGTATTCTAAAGTTTGGGAAAGTTCGGAGGTTCTCTCTTGTACTAACTGTTCTAGGTTTTGATGAGTATCTAGCCCGTTGTTGATGTTAAGGTTTTTATTTAAAACTCCCCAATTATTTATCAAGTTTGGGTATTGTGATTCTAAAATCGCTGCTTGGTCTTGGGCACCAAAGTGCTGATAGCAAGAGTGGGATTCTGTTAAGTAAATTTGCGCGATTTTCGGGATTCCTAATGAGAGATAAAACAGTCCTGCTAATTCTGCTGCTAATGCTTGTCCGTGGATATCCCCATTTTGTTCTGCTTCTTGAATTGCCAAGTCGTAAGATTTCATGGCTTCGAGGATGTTGCCGATTTTGCTAGCTTGTTCGGCTGCTAACAAGCTGTAATTATCCTGATAATTCATGAAATTAAAATCCCTTAATTCGGCATTTAATTGAGTTTAAAAATTTTGTGGCTTGTCTGTATAAGTCATGTAATATCCCAATATCTAAGGGAAATTACGGAGCGATCGCCCTGGAAAAAACTATATAGCAGTCCTTGCAGGAGTCGTAAAGTTTTTTACCCCACCCCAACCCTCCCCTTATTAAGGTCCGGGAGTAAGAAATTCACAAATGATTTAGGATTGCTATAGATAGATGCTCTGGGGAGTTCCCAATGTACATTCTAGCCTTCAAACAAGCCGAAACTGCACTTGCCGATCGCCACAGTGCAAAAATAAACTGGTCTGGGAAAATCTCAAGCTAAAATCTAAAAACAACTATGCAAAATATAATGACCTCAAATCCCGTCTCTAGCGGTGCAGACATTAGACTACTGGTAGTCGATATCGATGGTACGATCGCAGGTAAATCCAATAACATCCGAGAAGCAGTGAAGCAGGCTATTTTCGCCGCTCAGTCGCGGGGAGTGCAAGTTGCCGTGGCTACTGGTAGAATGTATCGATCGGCTTTGCGCTTTCATCGGGATATCGGCTCAAATTTACCGTTGATTTCTTACCAAGGTGCCTGGATTCAAGATCCCGCTAGTCAAAAAATGCTCCGCCACCAGCCCTTGTCGAAACAAACAGCTTTGGAATTGTTGGAACATTTTCAAGAACCACATTTACGATCGCTCCTTTCCGTGAATTTTTACATCAACGACCAACTTTACGTACCGGAAATTACCGCCGCCACCAGACTTTACGCAGAACGATCGGGTATTCAACCAATTGCTATTACAGACTTGCGCCGAGATATTCCGGGTGAACCGACGAAAGTTTTGGCTTTGTGCGAAAATCCGGGGGTACTCGATGGCTTACTCAGCAGTATGCGAGAACGCTACACACCAGCAGAACTTTATTTGACTCGATCGGTTGCCACTTTTTTTGAAGCTACTCACCCTTTGGTTAACAAGGGAGCCGCAGTGCAGTACATCGCGGAGGACTTGTTGGGTTTGCAGCCAGAGAACGTGATGGCGATCGGCGACAATTTCAATGATGTGGAAATGATATCCTATGCGGGCGTAGGCGTAGCGATGGGTAACGCTCCCTCGGAGGTGAAAGCTGGTGCTAACTGGGTGGCACCGGATGTCGAGGAAGACGGGGTGGCTGCTGCGATCGCCCAATTTATTTTGGACTCCTAGATATTGCTAAATCCCCTATTTATATCAAATCCGGTAACATCGTCCTGTATTCATCTCTCTTATCTCCCTCTGTGTTCTCTGCGTTCTCTGTGGTTAAATCATTCCGATGCAGCCGGAAACGATATTATCCATCGACAGAAGCGCACAGGGGGTGAATCAGCCGAATTTGGCATCAAACTCACCCTTCCAGGGCAAAGTCAAACAAGCGATGGGCCATTTCTAATTTACTGCAAGGTGCTATTTCCACTTGCTTTCCGGCGGCATTTATCAAAATTGCTTGATTGGTATTGCTACCAAAACCGGAGGCTATTTTGTCGATCGGATTTGCCGCAATTACATCCAATTTCTTGGCCCGCAATTTTTCCCAAGCTGGCTTGACAATATCACCTGTTTGTGCGGCAAACCCGATTAGTTTTTGATGTGGCTGTTTCAATGTTCCCAACTCTGCCACAATATCCGGTACCGCTGTCAAGGCTAAAGCATCCGGGAGCGATCGCTTGGGCAATTTCTGACTATGGTACTCCGTCGGTTTCACATCAGCCACCGCCGCCGCCATCACCGTCAAATCCGCATCGGGAAAACATTCCAGCATCCCTTGTCGCATTTCTGCTGCACTCGTCAGGGCGATCGACCTGACACCGGGCAATGATAAATCACCACTTATACTATGTACCAGAGTTACCGTCGCACCTCGGTGCTGTGCAGCCCGCGCCAGAGCTATGCCCATTTTACCAGTGGAAGGATTGCCGATAAACCTCACCGGATCGAGGTGTTCCCGCGTACCTCCCGCACCGATCAACACCCGTTTACCAGCTAAATCTCGATCGCCCTTAGTATACAACAATGATTCTATGTGAGCCACAATCTCACTTGGTTCTGCCATCCTGCCCGCACCCACGCGATCGCACGCCAGCAGTCCCGCCCCAGGCGACATACCATGATATCGCCTATCTGTCAATATTTCGCGCCAATTTCGCTGCACCGCCGGCTGTTCCCACATATCAGTATTCATCGCCGGTACCAACAAAATTGGACACTGAGAAGCAAGTACCGTATTTGTGAGTAAATTATCCGCAAAACCCCCCGCCAACTTAGCCAAACTATTTGCTGTGAGGGGAGCGATGGCAAAAACCGATGCCCATTCTGCCAGTTGAATGTGCAAAGGGCGTCCGTGACTAGCTTCCCAGAAATCTTTGTCAGTAAAAGCAGCTTGGCGACAGAGAGTAGCAAAAGTCAAGGGCGTGACGAACTCTTGAGCCGCATCAGTCAGAATAGCTCTGACTTCAACTCCCGACTTGGCTAAAGTTGAAACTACTTCACAAACTTTGTAAGCTGCAATCCCGCCACTAACGCCAATTAAAACTCGTGTACCCTTCATATCTTTTTGCATAAAAAAGAATTAGGAGAAAATCAAGATCGGCAGAGACAAAAATCCCTAACTCATCTATATAAATTGGCTACCAAATCTGTGGCTAACCTTCTCCTAAAACTTGCTGAGATTTTTGCTATTTTTGAGGCTATGCTTCGTCGTAGGCTTCCATGTCCAGAAGGTGAAGATAAGGCTCAACCAACTCCGGGCGCTGAAACGCAAGCGATCGCAGCAAATGCCAATCGTTCAATCCCTCAAAAGGATCTGTGTAATCGTCCACTTCTAGACGATCGGCCAATTGTGCCACATCCTCCGAAGTAAGTACAGCAATATCGCGCGATGCTTTGGTTAAAGTTTTCATCTTTATTCCGTCCCCGAGATTTCCGCCATACTATATCCTAAGCCTTTAATCCGATTTAGACACAGTTTCTAGAACAAAACTTCGCATTAGATCTACAACTTGTGGTTGAATCTCGTGTCCCATGGGAAATTCGTGGTACTGCACCGACGCCCCCCAATCCTTGAAACTATCGCGCGATCGCACTGCCGCACTCACAGGGACAATATTATCTTGAGTCCCGTGTACGATTAAAACAGGTGGCAACTGGCTAAGAGCAACAGGCGACTGAGAGTGCAAATAACCACTCAAACAAATTAAACCAGCCAGAGGCAAAGTTAATCCCACATCCAGAGTCATCGCTCCACCTTGAGAAAAGCCACCTAAAATCGTCTTAGACAAAGGCACACCCGTACTGCTTTCTAAAGACAATAAAAATTCTGTTAGCAATCGCCGACTTTCGATCAATCCCTTAGAGTCATTACCTTGAAGGTCATACCACATTTTGCCACCGGGTACTTGGGGATGGGCAAAAGGGGCATCGGCAAACACAAACTCATAGTCTGGTAAATTGAATGCCGGCGCTAAAGAAGTCAAATCGCGAGCATTGGCACCCCATCCGTGCAAAGCGACAATCATACCCACTGGTGGGCGATCCGTGCTCGGTGGAATGCTAATAGATTTTAAAGACATCGGAATCAGTAATTGGTAATCGGGTATGGGACGAATTATAAATTGTTGTGGCGATTGTAGTTGATACTCCCCACCGATGAATCGGGGGGATTCTTGATTAAGACCACAAAGGGACTCTCAAAGGCGTTAAGTAAGTCCACCTAATTAAATGCAAGATCCAAATCGCTCAAAAGCTTACTGGCGGTTCTCTCGGATGTTGGGTGTAAAATGTAGCAAATAATACTAAATTTTTGAATAAGGAAAGCTGAAACCCTAGATTTTGCTAGCTCATAATCATTACTTATCACCATAATTACGAGAGAGCCGAAATTTGATTGAGCGATCGCACTAAAGAGAAAAACATCCCCAAATAGAACATCCAGAGCCTCGACTTCTTTCTTCTCAGAAACCGCTCTAGCTACTCAATAGAAAGTTATGAGTTAAATTGATAACTCATAACTTCTAATTTTCAAGCAGTTTTTTGTTCGCCGAAATCTGACTGCTGCCCCTCGCTCGCTAGTAAATTCCAGCCTTGAGTTTTCAGCTTCTGAAATGTTGCCCACCCTTTAGAACCATCCGGTTCTAGGTAGTCCGATGCAGCGTACTGTGGAAAAGCTGTATAAGGTCGCCACGGTTGGCGGGGTTCAGTGCGTAGGTGCAATATTTTTTCTCCATTGCTTCCCAATCTGGGCAACCAGCACATTTGTTTCAGCATATCTAACACTCCATAGTATGGTCTCGTGCGAAGTCGATTTTACGCAGGAAATTACCGTTTAATCCAGCATTAAGTTTGCGGTTTTCCCTTTGCTTTATAAATACACGCCGATTCTCCTTCTTTCTGGATCGAATAACATCTTTCTACCGTATTGGTTTTATGATTTCAAAAATGTTCCTCAAGTTACATTTATTAAATTGCCGACAGAATTTATCAGCTTATCAAAAGTTAAATATATTTTCATAAATCAGTGGTTCCATATTTATTGGTGCGTTTGACTACATTTTTTCTACTAAAACAGCCTTTCCAATCAGGTTCTGGTTCTAATTGAGATAGCGATGGATAGTTATTTCTAATTGATCGATATCAAAAGGTTTGGAAATATATGCAACGCAGCCGGCTTGCAAAATCCGATCGCGGTCTTCGGTTTTTGCTAATGCTGTGATAGCAATAATCGGAATATTTATCAGTTGTGGATTTTGCTTGAGACGGCTCATCAGTTCTATACCGTCGATGTCCGGTAAACAAATGTCTAGCAAAATTAGGTCTGGTGGTCGGGAAACTGCTACGGAAAGGGCTGTGCGACCGTCTAGGGCTCTGACGCACTCGTAACCAAATAAATCGAGTATTTGTGCTAGCAGCTCTAAGTTGTCGTGATTGTCGTCTATAGCTAAGACTAAGGGACGTTGATCAACCAGCAGTCGATCGCGCTTAGCAAACGAATATTCTAAATTCAGATTCCAGTTGGGGTAATTCATAAATGCCGACTCAGGCAGTTTCTGTGTAATTTTACTTATCCTATAACATAAATTTAACTCAACATTGATTCCATTTCCTTGTAAAGTATGCCAGCCAAAGACCTAAAGCATTATCTAGATTCCCAAGTTTTCCACTGCCCTAACTTCCGAGGTTTAAATCATACTATAGCCTTTCTCAAGAAAGTAAAGTACGCACCTCACCATTAGCTCTTGCCCAGGACCTGGTGTATCTGACCTAAGTGAGAAAGGCTATATTTTCATCTGTTTTCAAGGATGAGCCTGTACTCTCGCTCCCTTCCCTTTACAGAACTTAACCTCTGTAACATCACTAGAAAAATTATTGATATTGATACAACATAATACTATTATGTAGTCAGTATTGCTTATATTGCTTAGATTGTTATATTCTGTAATAGAATGCGAGTTAGGATAAGAGCTCGCAAAATGCTATTATCAGCCTTGGGGATCAAAAAAAATGGCTCGAAAAAGAATTATAAAAATGTCCAGATCGGCTGTGGAAGAGGAGAGTTTACTCAACAGAATTACTACTCGCATCCGACACTCTTTAGAACTGCAAGAGATTTTGATGACAACCGTAAAAGAACTCGGTAACTTGTTAGAGAGCGATCGGGTAAAAATTTATCGGTTTGAACCTGATGGCAGCGGTGAGGTAATTGCTGAGTCGATTAAGGACAATAATTTGCCGTCACTGCTGGGCTTACATTTTCCAGCAACCGACATTCCCAACAGCGCTCGCGAAATGTTTGTCAAAGCTAGGCAGCGAGTAATTATAGATGTCGAATTGAATCATCAAACAATTAATCGATTAGATTGTCCCGAAACAGGCAAAACCTTAGCTGCTGAAGATATTCGCTATGCTAAGGTAGACCCCTGTCACATAGAATATCTGAGGACGATGGGTGTCTATTCTTCCCTCACAGTGCCGATTTTGCATCACAATCAGCTTTGGGGGATCTTGGCTTGTCATCACACGCAACCGAAACGGTTTAGCGATCGAGAATTAAAAATTGTGCAATTGCTTGTGGATCAACTGTCAATTGCGATCGCCCAATCTTTTCTACTCAGTCAAGCTCGACATCAAGCTAGGGATGAAGCCATTGTGAACCAAATTAGCAGTTTGCTCCACTCTCCCCTAGAATTGACAGAAATTAGACACACAGTCCTAGAACAAACCGTCAAATCTTTAGCAGGTTGTGGCGGTAGATTGTACATTGCCCCCGAAGGAGTGAATTGGCCAGCGGAACTTTATACCTGCGGTCAACAGCCACAGCATTTAGAAATAGAAAAAAGCCAGTTTTGGCAAGAAATCATGGGTGTAAAACAATCATTAACAGTTGAAAAAAAAGAAGAAAGTAATGGTCACTATTCTGGGATTTTTCCCGATATTCAAATAGAAAACTACCAGGAAGACGGTTTAACAATTGCTAATTATATAATTCCAGAATTATATGCAATCTCCGATATTTCTCAAGCACCTAAACTTAAATCTTTATCTTCATATTTCCTGGAAGTTTCTATCAGGTCAATGCTGGCAGTTCCACTGCAATATCGCGATCAGTGCATCGGCTGTCTTACCATCTTTCGCAGTGAAATAGAAACAGAAACTTTATGGGCGGGACAGTGTGACTCCCAGGCAATAAACGACCGTCCCCGAAAGTCATTTGCAGCGTGGAAAGAAATAAAAAAACAACAAGGTAGAAACTGGAAAGCTGATGAACTGAAGCTAGCAAAATCCTTGGCAACTCATCTTTATATGGCGGCAATGCAAAGGCGCGTAGAAGCAATGATTCGACATCAAGCTTCCCACGACCAACTAACAGGTTTAGCTAATAAATTACTGTTTAATGAACAACTGTCCCTAGCGATAGTTAACGCTCACCAAAACACCGAAATGTTGGCCGTGATATTTCTTGATTTGGATGGTTTTAAAAATGTTAACGACACCCTCGGTCATGCTGTAGGCGACCAGTTACTCCAAGCAGTATCTTGGCGCTTAACCAACTGTTTGCGCGTGGGCGATTCCATTGCCCGTTGGGGCGGAGATGAATTTACTTTACTGCTGTACAATATTAGCAGCGCCCAGGATGCCATTGATACTTGCCAGCACATTCTCCACAGTTTATGTACTCCTTTTCACTTTGATGAGCAGGAACTTTATATCAAAGCCAGCTTGGGAATTGCTTTGGCTCCCTACGACGGCGAAGATGCCGAAACTTTGCTGAAAAACGCCGATGCTGCTATGTACAAAGCGAAACAGAAAGGTCGGAATAATTATCAGTTTTATACCAGAGCGATCGGCAACAAAGCATCGGAGCGTCTGGTATTAGAAAATAATCTTTACCGAGCCATAGAAAATTCCGAATTTTTGCTATACTACCAGCCCCAAATAGATATAAATACTGGCAAAATTGTCGGTCTAGAAGCTTTGGTTCGCTGGGAGCATCCCGATCGCGGGTTGATGGGTCCCGATCGATTTATTCCCTTAGCTGAGGAAACAGGATTAATCTGCCAGATTGACGAATGGGTGCTGCGAACTGCTTGCCTTCAAAATCGAGAATGGCAGTTAATGGGACTGCCACCAATGCGGGTAGCTGTCAATTTATCTGCCCGTCAGTTTCAGCAACATAACACTGTACAAACAATCGCTAAAATTTTATCGGAAACTGGTCTAGATCCAGAGTATTTAGAAATAGAAATTACCGAAAGCATTGCCATGACAGATGTAAAATTTACGGTGTCTGTATTGGAGCAGTTGCAGCAAATGGGAATTCGGATTTCTCTAGACGATTTTGGCACTGGTTATTCTTCTTTGTGGTCTCTCAAACACCTACCACTGAACAATTTAAAAATCGATCGCTCCTTCGTGGCAGATTTGATGAATGGTACCAGCGGTGCTGCTATTGTGAAAGTGGCGATCGCCTTGGGACAAGGATTGAATTTAGAGGTAATTGCTGAGGGAGTGGAAACCCTAGAACAGTTGGAATTTTTGCATTCCCTTAAGTGCGATATGGCTCAAGGTTACTTCTTTAGCAAGCCACTATCTGTGATAGCGACAACCGAATTGTGCATGGAAAATAAAGAATGGAAATTGACTTGTAGTCCCAAATGCAATTAGCAATAAGTGTTGACAATTGACAGTTAACAGTTGACAGTGTGATTCGCTTCCTGAGCGAAGTCGAAGGGTCGCAGCACCCTCTTCCCTCTTGGTTTTTGGTATTAGTAATTATTCCGCATCTATCTTAAGGTGTATTTACTCAAAAAAGTACGAATTTAAAGTTATCCACAAGGATAGATGCCTGACAATTGTTCATGATTTAGGCTCGTCCTGACCGGAAACTGCTTTGATGCGTAAATTTCTGTTTGAAAATCTTCTATTTTTTCGAGCGACTTGGTTTTTGACCCTAATTCATCTTGTTTATATAACCGCAGTGCCAAACAAAAATAATACACAGAACCCCGACTGATTAAACAAGTCGGGGTCTTCTAATAGCAGTCTTTTAGGTTTAATTAAAACGACCTACTTAAGACCCATTAGTCTTCATCCAACCAAGCCAGAACGAAGGGCGAGAACAGCAGCTTGAGTGCGGTCATCAGCACATAATTTATTCAAAATGTTGCGGACATGAGTTTTGACAGTGCCCACAGTAATGTAAAGTTTTTCCGCAATAGCAGCATTACTATAGCCCTGCACAATTAGCTCCAAAACTTCTAATTCCCGCCCCGTCAAAGGGTAAGTTTCAATAATGTGAGTAAACTCTGGTTCCGCAGCTTTAATTGTAACTTTTTTACCCTCAGATTTTTGTTCTTCCGGGGCAGACTCCTTAGTGCGAGCTTGTTTCAGGACTATACGAGCGATCGCTGGGTCAATCCAAGACTGGCCTTCGTGAGTGACTTTGACTACATCTAACAACTGGTCAAAACTGATATCTTTCATGCAGTAAGAGTCAGCTCCGGCGGCAAATGCTGCGAGGACTTCTTCTTCATTGTCCTGAAAAGTCAGAATCAAAACCTTTGTGTCTGGATCGGAGTCTGGAACGATCGCTTTTTTGAACTTTTGGGTCAGTTCAATTCCGTCAAAATCCGGCAACCCAATATCTACAATTGCCACGTCTGGTTTGGAAGACTGAAGCAGTTTCAATCCCTCTGTCGCATTCGCGGCATCCCCCACAACTTCTATGGTATCACTCTGTTGTAAAGCTGTACGGATACCCACTCTTGTCAGGTCATGGTCTTCGATCAAAGCAACGCGAATTTTACTCATTTTTTTTCTAATGCCCTGCTGAAATTTTTAAATATAGCCAAATTACTCAGCTAACAGACTCGATTTGAGAATGCGATCGCCGATCGGGTTAACCCGATCGCCTATCTTGTTCCAGCATACTCATGGAATTGCACAATTGCAAATTAATTGTTAAGCAATTTGGCTGCACCCTGTGATTCACCCTATGGGGACAGGTAGGCTCTCCTCGTTTTTACTGTCTGATTAAATTATCCCTTTGTCCGCCCCTTGATAGATGTAAACAGTTCCGTGACTGGATAAATTTGATATATAAAAACTTTTGATGCACTAAGGCAATCAAAATTGATGGAGCTAGCAGCCAGACTATTTATTTGGTTTTAGTGCTAACCCTCGACTCTTATTTATAAAATGTAATTATGACTCACTATTACCGAAAGCACTCTTTTTCTTCGGACTTTTTCGACCGGGAAAGTTCCCATAGGGCCGCGGAAATAACACCAGGGCAACCACCTGTTAACTCTTGGGAGCATCAGCTCGATCGCCTGTTAAAGACCATTCCTCACATAGTTTGGCAAGCAAATGCTGATGGGGCGGTGACTTATTTGAACCGTGCCTGGGAAGAGTATACAGGAGTACCCGCCACAGCAGCCTTGGATTTCGGCTATCTGGAGTCCGTCCATCCAGAAGACAGAGCTCGCTTCCCCTGGCGATCGGGGCAGACTGTGAGCCTAGACTCCAGTTATAAAATAGAATTGCGGCTCAGGACGCGATCGGGTATTTACCGATGGAACCTAGCCAAATTTTCCCGCGTCCCCACCCTCGGCGACGGAGTTTTAGAGTGGGTGGGAACCTATACAGATATAGATGGCTTCAAGCAAACTCAAGAATGGTGGGAGGCAGAACCAACATCTCTCAAGAGTTTGCGGGACTCCAAAGCTAGGGAGACGGCAGAAAACTGGAATGCAACCAGCGTGGCTAAAAAGGCGCAGCAGCAGCATTTACAAGTTGTGGAGCGGTTTACAAATCTGTTGCATCAGCCGGCGGGAAGCCTGTGCGAACTCTTCCAAGCCATAGCGGATGCGGTAGTTGAGACGATCGCCGAGGCTCAATTTTGCTTGGTGGCCCTCCCCAACTGCGACGATAACCACAGCCTCTTGTTAAGTGCAGTCACTGGGGCGGAAAAATTTGCTGGGGGTAAAACCCTGTACGTGCAAGATGCGCTGCTATCCCAAGCCTTTGCTACGGGAAAGTCTCAATTGTCATCCCAGGAGTCCGGCGCAGAAGTGCCGGCGGCCTGTGCAGTGGCGATCGAGTCTTTGCCCACAGGGCGTTTGGGGGTGTTGGCGATCGGTAATTGGCAAGATAGCCAAGCCATTGACGATGCAACTATGCAACTGCTGGGGGCGATCGGCAGACAAGCTGCGATCGCGATTCATAGCGCGCAGGCGATCGAAATTAACCAAAAACAGGAACTACTTTTAGACTTACAAAATCAGCTCTTACTTCGCCAGCAAGCAGAATTAGAAAAGCAAAGTTGCCTCATTCAACAGCAAAAATTGCAACTGCTAGAAGCAGCCAAGTTAAAATCGCAATTTTTGAGAACTATGTCCCATGAATTGCGAACTCCCATGAATGCAATTATCGGTTTTTCACAATTGCTACTACGCCAGGACAAACAACTACTGACTCCTCAGCAAAGAGATTTTGTGGGGCGTATTTTTAATAATGGTAAAAATCTGCTAGTGCTGATTAACGATATCCTTGATATCTCGAAAATGGAGACTTGTGGGGCTAAATTAGAAATAGCTGAATTTGATTTAGCCCAGTTGGTAATCGCTACCGCCCTGGAATGTGGAAATCAGGTTACAGATAAAAATTTGTCCCTGTCTGTCAGCGTGTGTTTGCAGGAGCGGTTGATAGTTCATGACCAGTCGCGCTTGCGGCAACTTTTGGTGAATCTCATTTCCAATTCGATTAAATTTACTCATCAGGGAAACATTGGCATTTCTGTGCGAGAACTAACCCTCGATCGACTAATTATCAAGGTCACTGATACAGGAATTGGCATCAGCGAAGCCGATTTACCACATATTTTTGACAAGTTCCACCAAGCCGATCGAACTACCAGTCGCCAATATCCCGGCATTGGTTTAGGACTAGCCATTAGTGCGTCTTTGGCACAAATGATGAACAGCACACTTACAGTAGAAAGTCAAGTAGGAAAAGGTTCCACATTTCGGATCGAATTGCCACGAAAAATGAATTGACCGGAGAAATCTGGGAACGGACGAGCAGTAAAGGCTCTAAACTAGATTTTTCTAGGCCCAGGGGGATGGTTGATAGCAACAGCCCCTTCCGTTTCCCTAGAAATCTGGGGTTTATTTAACTTGATTTGATATAATTTCTAGTCTTGAGAAGGCGAATCTTTCGATAAACTTGAGAGCGGGCTAAAATTGAAAATCTCAAATCGCAGGAAGTTTCGGGTGAAGGAAGTTATTAAAAGTTCGTCAGAATATCAAAGGAAGCACTCGATCGCACCTTTGCTGTTATCCCTATTATGGCTGTGCGCGATCGCTGGGGTGGCTTTTCTCTGGAATCTGGGCAATATTGGTTTAGTTGACGAAACCGAACCGTTGTTTGCTGAAGCCGCTCGCCAAATGACCGTCACTGGTGATTTCATCACCCCCTATTTTAACGGCGATACCAGGTTTGACAAGCCACCGTTGGTTTACTGGCTGATGGCGCTGGCCTATCGGGCGATCGGCGTTAACGAATGGGCTGTCCGTATTCCCTCGGCCCTAGCGGGAATATGTATCACCTGTCTGGGATTCTATACTCTATCCCAATCGTGGTCACAAGTCATCAGGAATGAGGCAGAAGTCATCAGGAATGAGGCAGAAGAAAAATTCTCTGACTCTCCCCATAATTTCCCCCTCTCCTCCTCTGGGGGTATTCCTCTGTTTCTTTCTGCACCTTGGATTGGTGCTGCCCTCATAGCATTAAATCCCGAAACTATTGCCTGGGGAAGGACTGGGGTTTCAGATATGCTCCTTACCGGCTGTATGTGTTCGGCACTCCTGGCCTTTTTCCTGGGATATACCCTAGAAGAAAAGAAGCAATCAGCAGGATTTTCCACTGTTTCTGCTTCCCGATTTCCCAATCCGTGGTATCTCTGTTTTTATGTACTAATTGCCTTAGCAATTTTGACTAAGGGGCCTGTGGGAATTGTGTTGCCAGCCCTGATTATTGGCTGCTTCAGCTTTTATTTAGGCAATTTTCGACAACTTTGGCGGGAAATGCGTCCGGTGTCTGGAATCTTAATTATTCTGGCGATCGCCCTACCTTGGTACATTCTGGTTATTTTAGCCAACGGTGAAACTTATATTGACAGCTTTTTTGGATATCACAATTTCCAGCGTTTTACTGGAGTTGTGAATCGACACTCGGCACCTTGGTATTTTTACTTTTTTGTAGTCTTAGTGGGTTTTGCGCCTTGGTCGATTTATTTGCCCGTCGCGATCGCCCGCACCCGTTTTTGGCAGCGTACTTACTGGCGACGTCAACCTCGATCGGCACAGTTAAGTTTATTTGCCATGTTTTGGTTCCTCTGCATTTTTGGCTTTTTCACGATCGCCGTGACCAAATTGCCCAGTTATGTATTGCCTTTAATGCCGGCCTCGGCGATTTTGGTAACGCTGTTGTGGAGCGATATCATTGCAGAAAAAGCAACAGAAACCAGGCGGGGAAAGTTAGAAACACCACCGAATTCTTTACCCAGAGGACTATTAATTACCTACGTTGTCAATGTCGTATTTTTATTAATCATCGCTGGAGCAACTTTATACTCCTACCACTGGCTAGGAGACGATCCAGCTATGCCAAATTTCCCTCAAGCACTTCAAGAGTCTGGTTTGTTGATTGTCGGCGGTGGGATTTGGATAGTTACGGCGGTGGCGATCGCCCTTTTATTATGGCAGAGACAGCAACGCTGGATTTTGGTGGCTAACTTCATCGGATTGGTAGCATTTATCATCTTTGGTTTAACTCCCGCCTACAATTTAGTCGATCTCAACCGTCAGTTACCTCTGCGACAATTAGCACAGGTTGCTGTTCAACAAAAATTGCCTGGGGAAGAGTTTATGATGATTGGTTTTGCCAAACCTAGTGTAGTTTTTTATTCGCATTTACCGGTGACTTATTACCGACTGCCCAAAGGTGCGATCGACTACATTGAAGAATCTAAAAATCAAACTTCTCCGTCTATTTTGGTTTTAGGATATCCAGACAAATTTGTGAAATTTGGATTGCAGCCAAATGAATATCAACTGCTGGATACTCGTGGTGCTTACCAACTAGCTAGAGTTCCCAGAACAGCTTTTCGATAGTCTGTTATAACTGCGGCTGCGGTGAGTTGACTTATAGATGATATCAATTCCGGTTGTATCGGAATCATTAAACCACAGAGAACACAGAGGACACAGAGAAAGAGAAGAGAGAAATAATAATTCCGATGTCAACGGATTTGATATGATACACTCCTGAACCCACGGGGGGTCAAAAACCCGGTTTCTGCGTCAATATCTCATATAAAATCCTTTCTTCATCGTCCTGTATTAAACTCTCTCTTCTCTTCCTTCGCGTCCTTAGCGCCTTCGCGGTTAAATCATTCCGATACAACCGGAATTGATATCAGGCGAGATAGCGACGATTTTTCCAAGAAACCGGGTTTTTTGCGTCCAGGACTGTCATAAAAACTCCAACACCAGAACATTCTTCTGTGTTGGAGTCATGTACACCAGTTGGTCAATTTGTGTAGGAGCAAGTACCGAGACTTTCCTGCTGACCGTTCTTAGTATCATATTGATGGGTAATGTAGGATTTGAACCTACGGCATCCTGCGTGTAAAGCAGGCGCTCTACCACTGAGCTAATCACCCAATTGCACTCACAAGAATTTATGATATCAGAGTATTCCAAAAAAATCAAGTAAAAAAATCTAAACTTTTAAATGCCCTCTGGCCGTACCCACGATCGCATCACACTATGGAGTTTGCCCTTTGTCGCAGCCCTCACCCTTGGCCAGACTCGCAGCAGCCATCTAACTTTGCTAGTTTCCGGCAGCTTTTTATTCGGCGGGCTGATGTTCGGCCCCGACTTGGATATCTACTCCTGTCAGTATCAGCGCTGGGGATGGTTCAAGCTGATTTGGCTACCCTACCAAAAAAGGCTGCGCCACCGCTCTTGGCTGTCCCACGGCCCTTTGATCGGCACTGCTGTGCGTATCTTGTACCTCGCTACCTGGATCGGAGTTGTGGGGATATTTGGGTTGGCGATTACTCAAACAGTCGGAAACCAAACCGGGAACTGGCAGCAAGTGCTTTTAAGTTACTGGCACTCGATCGCCAAACACCCGATCGAATTGTTAGCTGTTTACATCGGTCTAGAATTTGGCGCTATGAGCCACTATCTGAGCGATTGGGGAGGCTCTGCTTACAAAAGATTCAAAAAAACCGGATTGAGCCGGCTGCATCCTCCTGAGACAATCAAGGTGCGCAAACGCAAAGCTCCCATCCGCAAATCTAGTAAATCTCTAGTACCAGGAAGCAACAAGAAGCAAGCAGGAAAAAGGAAGAAGCAATAAAATTAATTGTTTACGTCAATAACAACGTCCTCGGCGCCTTTGAAGGTTGCTCTTACAGGTAAATTACGATCATGTCTGATTCTCAAAGTCGATCGCTCATAGCACTAGCACAGTTAATCGAAGTTGTAGCAAAATTGCGCGACCCCAAGGGCGGATGTCCCTGGGATTTAGCCCAAACACCCCAAACTCTCATTCCCCATATTATTGAAGAAGCTTACGAAACTGTCGATGCCATTCGTCGCCAAGACCAAGATGCGATCGCCGAAGAATTGGGCGACTTACTATTACAAGTAGTCCTCCAAGCTCAAATTGCCAGCGACTCCAATCAATTTACCCTCGCAGAAATCGCCAATGGGATTACAGAAAAACTAATTCGGCGACATCCCCACGTCTTCGGCGATGTCGAAATCAACAGCGTCGATGAAGTCAACGAAAACTGGGAAAAAATCAAAGCCGCCGAAAAAGGCGAAACTGCTGAAAAACCAGCAACTTTCGCATCGAAAATGAGCCGTTATGCCAGCACTTTGCCTCCGATCGCCGCCGGGATGAAAATCTCTCAAAAAGCTGCGGAAGCGAGTTTTGATTGGGACACTGTGGATGGTGTTTGGGATAAATTTCACGAAGAAATGGCTGAATTTGAACACGCGCTCAAACATGAGGATAAAGCAGCCCAGGAGTCGGAATTGGGAGATATTATGTTTGTGTTAATCCAATTGGCTCGCTGGTATGGTTTAGACCCGTCGGCTGCTTTGCAGGGGACAAATCAGCGGTTTGTGGATCGGTTTGCCTTAGTTGAAGCTAAGTGCGATCGACCTTTATCTGATTATCCGGTGGCAGAGTTAGAGGCAATTTGGCAGCAAGCTAAAAAAATTGTGGCTAAACAAACAGGCGATGTCTAATATCAAAACTTTAACTTAATCGATCGACTTCTCAAGTGTCCCAGCGGACAAGAACCAGAAGTGTTGGACAGTCAGCCGGAGTTGATGGATGGGGGATTGGTAAAAACATTAATGCAACTGGCAACCATGATGGCGCATCAAGATAATCAGGATGGTGCAAAGTTTCTAATTTTCTTGGCGCGGCAATTAAGTAAAGAATTGGGTTTGTATCCTGAAGTTTCACCGAAACAGTAAATTTTATAGGACTATTGTTGCTCTCCTGTTCGTAGGTTCTCTGGGAGTAACAGCTTGGCTTTATCTATCAGTCAACCATCAATATCAACCGGGCGGGATCGAGCCGCACGTACCAGGGAAAAGGCCGATCTTTGATGTCGTGCCAGTTTTCTTTAAAGACTTCGGCTTGCACGTGGTAATCCTGTCCGCCTGCGGGTATTCCGTTGAATTTGAGAAACAGCGTCATCCGGTGCGGCGTTTCGCTGGTGGCAGCCAACCAACAAGGATAGGTATTATCAAGATCGGGATTGCTAGTGATGCTAATTTGGTGGGCGCGAATGCCAATATCGGTGAACCGATCGTCCAGGGCTTCTAGCGCTTGCAAAGTAATTCCCCAATCGGTTGCTGCTACTAAATTCGATCCCTGCACCACCGCACGGGAAAAGTTTTTACAACCAGTAAGTTGAGCAATGCGAACCGTTTTTGGATGCTCAAAAATCTGATGTTTCGAGTTATAGGCGATCGCTTTTCCCGCCGACATCACCATCAGATTTTCACAAATTCGGTAAGCCTCCTCCAGGTTGTGAGTCACAAATAACGTAATGCCGCGGTAAGTTGCTAAATTTTCCACAAGCTGCCGCTCCATTTGACTGCGGAGATAGGTATCTAGCGCTGAAAAAGGCTCGTCCAACAGCAGCAATTCCGGTTCAGTTGCTAAGGCCCTCGCTAGCGCTACCCGCTGTTGTTGTCCCCCCGAAAGTTGGTGCGGATAGCGATCGCCCAACCCCTGCATTTGCACTCCAGCCAACTGTCGATCGACTCGCTGCTGACACATTGCTTTTGGCAGATGCTGCAACCCAAAGGCAATATTTTGAGCAACTGTCATGTGGGGAAACAGCGCATAATTTTGAAACACCAAACTCACATTTCTTTTGTGGCTGGGTAGGTTAATGTTTTTGTCAGAATCAAAGAGCGATCGGCCATTCAAGACTATTCGCCCTTTCCCAGGCGTATCCACACCGGCAATACAGCGGAGAGTCATGCTTTTACCCGAACCCGATCCGCCGAGTATCCCTAAAGTTTCTTGCTGTGCTGTAAAAGCCGTGTCGAGTTGAAAGTTCGATAATTGTTGTTTAATATCGACGAGCAATCCGGCAGTTGAAGTTGGCAGTTGCCGTTGTATGGAATGCCCTAAACGAGCCGGCTGCGTGCGTTTTCCGCCCCGATTTACAGGCTCATTTGCTTCGAGCATCCCTGCTTGCATTTGCTGTCTTTTGCGTTCGTAGCGCTGCTGCCAAAGGTTCACAGCTATTATTCCCGACAGCGAGAGCATTAAAATAGAAATTGCCCAGAACCAAGCCTCATTCATTTCTCCAGCTTCCACCGCAAAATAGATAGCCATCGGCATGGTTTGCGTTTGTCCGGGAATATTGCCCGCCAGCATTAAGGTTGCTCCAAATTCTCCCAATGCTCGTGCAAATGCGAGGGTAATTCCTGCCACAAGTCCGGGTGCAGCCAAGGGCAATAGAATCTGAAAAAAAACGCGCCTTTGAGAAGCTCCCAAAGTTCTGGCTACTTGCAGTAAACTACTGTCTATTTGTTCAAACGCCCCCAATGCTGTTTTGTACATCAGGGGAAATGAAACAACCGTTGCCGCCACTACTGCGGCATACCAAGTAAAGATAATCGTCAAGTCAAATTGCTGCATCAAGTGTCCGATCGGACCATTTCTGCCAAATAGTAACAGCAGTAAAAAACCCACCACAGTAGGTGGCAAAATCAGCGGCGAAATTAGAATTACTTCAATCAATGATTTCCATCTACCGCGATAGCCCAACATCCAATAAGCCGCAGCAGTACCGAGAAAAAATGTGGCAATGGTTGCAATTTCAGCCGTTTTGAGAGAAATCCAGAGGGGGGATAGATCCGTAGACATAGCAGCAGCCTCATTCAGCTATTCCAAATCCGTATTTCTTGAAGATGTCTTGAGTTTGTCTTGTTCTTAAAAATTGAACGTAAGCGCGGGCAGATTGCTGATTTCGACTTGCCTTAATGACTGCGATGGGATAAACAATCGGTGAGTGTAAGTTACTCGGTGCCGTTGCGACTTGCTTAACTTGATTTGAAATTTTTGCATCTGTCACATAAACAACTCCTGCATCAGCATTACCGCTTTCCACCGCACCCAAGACGCTGCGAACTGAGTTGCCGTAAACCAACTTTGAGCGCACTTGCTCGGTTATTCCCAATTTACTGAATAATTCTGCGGCATACCGTCCAGCAGGAACACTGCGCGGCTCACCGATGGAAATTTTCCTAACATTAGAATTGGTTAACTGGCGAAAGTTAGTTAATCCCAAAGCGGAGTTATTAGGCACGATCAAAACCAGATTATTGGTCAAGAGATTGTGGCGGGTATCGTTCAGGATTAGATTTTCGTTTTGCAGTTTGTCCATCTGCAAAGTTGCAGCAGAAATAAAGACATCGACGGGTGCACCCTGTGCAATTTGCTGTTGCAAAGGGCCTGATGCTGCAAAATTGTAGTTGACAGCGACACCAGAATTGGCTTTCTCAAAAATGGGATCGAGTTCCTCTAGCGCATTCTGCAAACTCGCGGCAGCCCCAATTAAAAGTGTTGTCGATTGAGCCTCTGCTGGTAGGGACGAAACTATATTTAAACCAGCAGACAGTATGAGGGTGACAAGCAGACTGCTGAAAAAAGTAATTATATCAAATCCGGTAACATCGGAATTATTCATCTCTCTTATCTCCCTCTGTGTTCTCTGCGTTCTAGTAAGGTTAAATCATTCCGATGCAGCCGAAAACGATATTAGACGTTTTTTCATAATAATCGATGAATAAAGATACTAATGAAAGCACATCCTACATATGCCACCTTAACTGATTCTGGCGATCGCGGAATGTCGGATTGAACGCAGTCATAATTAATCCCCTGACGGGGTGGTCATATAAAATCCCTTGTCAAATTAGGCAAACAGCATAAAAAAGTAGCTGATACTCGTAAAGATTTCCATTTCAAAACAGCTAACAATATAGAAATTCAGCACGCTTTGCCAACAAAACAGAAGCGAAACATTTACGAGCAATTGCGAGACAAATTCACCCCAAAATCACGTAAATGCTCCGCCACCTCTGCCAAAAAAGCAATTAAGACATTGCCTGAGCGATATAATCAAAATAAGGAGCAGCTTCCTTCGCATCCTCCTGATTGAGCAAAGCCAAAGAAGCTTCCTTCAAACAGCGGATTGCTTCCGCCATCCCTGGAACTGGAACGCCCAGAGAATTGTACATTTCCCGAACCCCAATCAAACCGATGCTTTCGATGGGTTCCTTGTCTCCAGCCAAAATACCATAGGTAATCAGGCGCAAATACCAGCCGTAGTCACGCAGACACAAAGCCCGTTCCCGTTGACCGTAAGCATTACCTCCAGGGGAAATAAAATCAGGGCGTTTTTTCCAGAGTTTTTTGCTAGCTTCATCAACAATTTTTCTTTCACTGTCAGAAAGCGCAGTAGCAATGCGTACCCGCTGTTCCCCCGTTTTAAAAAAATCATTGATACTTTGAAGTTCGCCGGTACTCGGATAACGAAGTTCGTCGTCGGCTTGGAGAATTAATTGGCTAACTACGCTCATTTGTTATTCAAATTTTTGAGGATATTTGAGAGTAACATTAATTGACATTCTCATCCCTTAAAGATGAGATTCTTGGTTCAATGACTTACCTTGCTTCTAACATCGATCGACACTAGAAGTAGTGGGCAAATCTCCCCAAGCGTGATGCTTAGTAACTAAGCCAGTTTCCTTGTGCCCCAAGGTACTGTGGGAACAATTCACAAACTGCGATCGAGAGTTTGAATGTCGGCAGACATTTGGACTGTTGGACGAGTTTTCGCTGCTTCGCCCCCATAGCATATCGCACAGGCTTCATCGAGGGAAATCTCCCCGATCGAAGCTTAACTTGAGGAGCAAGGGTTTCAAAAGTAGAAATACAGCTTGCGATTGAGCTTGATGCCGCTCGACCTACTCCAGTCCGAAACACAGATCTTGCAGTACCATAGTGAATTCTACCACGACTACCTGTGAGCAAATCTAAAAAGCTATCCTTTTTGAATCTCCCCACCTCCAAGGGCGAGGGATTATGGCTCACCAAGCTGATAACGGGACACTTAGGCGAAGCTGAGCCTGCATCGCATTCAACTATCCCTCTAGCCACTCAAATAGCCTGAAGGTGAAATTTCGTATACTTTTTTCCCATTTGGTTATTTCTGTGCTGTTTGCTGCTGTTTCAAGTTTTTTGCTTCCATCTCCAACAATTCTGGAACTGTTACAAATGTGTACCCTTCTTTTTTTAATTTAGCAATAATATTGGGCAAAGCTTCCACAGTCCTGGATCGATTACCACCGCCGTCGTGCATCAGGACAATACCGCCGGAATTTGCCTGCCGCATCACATTTTCCATCAAGGATTGCGTAGCAGTGCGCCAATCTAAAGAATCAGCAGACCACATCACAACTGTATAATTTTTCTTTTGAGCATAAGCTGCTAATCCATTGTTTAAAATACCTCCCGGTGGGCGGAACATATAGGTTCTGATGCCTGTTAATTCCTCAATTAACGAGGTCGTGCGATCGATCTCGCGCGCGGCACCCTCTTCGTTATACTTAATGTATTGGTGGTTCCAAGTGTGGTTGCCGATCGCATGACCAGCCTGAGCAACTTTTTTGCCTAGTTCTGGATAAACTTGTAGGTATCTTCCCACCCAGAAGAAAGTCCCTTTAATATTGTTCTGTTTGAGAATATCGAGGATTTGTACAGTTGTTGTCGGCCAAGGACCGTCGTCAAATGTCAGGGCGATCGCCTTTTGTCGGGAGTCTAGTTTTGCCTGACGCAGGGTTGTACCCTTAAACTTGGACGGTAGGGAAGAGTTAAAACGGACTTTCTGCAACCGATCTAGAGTGTTTTCGGAAAACTCTACTCTCTCGGCGATCGACTGTTTCAAATTATTAACAATAGATTTCGACTGTTGTACTTGTGACTGGGATGCTGTCACCAGTTGCGCCTGCGATAGCGACGCTGGCTGATTTCCTCGCGAGTTCATCGGCAACGTCACGCCCATTACAAAACTACCCAAGGCGGCTATAAAAGCAACGATCAAAGTTTTTCGCCGCCTAAACAGCCGTTTGAAGTTTTTCACGTTTTTATCTCCTTGACACCTTACAGAGTTACTTTTAGATTTTAAGTGGGAATGGGGAATGGAGAATTAGGAATGGGGGATTGGGAGGAGTTCTGGCGGAGAAATTGGGTTATTAAAGCGTCCAGGAACCAATGCCGATCCAAGGACGGTGAGGTATGTTGACAATTCTCTAATCCCAATTCCCAATTCCCAATTCCCAAAGACTATTAACTATTCCCTATCCTCTCTTTGTATAACCCGACAATCCGATCGATCGCTTCGGCAATACTCAAACCGTCTGTTTGAATTTCCACAGCATCAGCCGCTTTACGCAAAGGTGACACCTCGCGGGTACTATCCTTTTCGTCTCGCAGGGCGATGTCCCGTTCCAACTGTTCCAAACTGGTTTTAGCCCGCTCGGTATCATTGAGTTGTAATAGCCGTCGGCGCGATCGCTCTTGTACCGAAGCGGTTAAAAAAATCTTCAGTTCCGCATCGGGAAACACATTAGTACCTATATCACGACCTTCTGCCACAATTCCGCCTGTTTTGCCGCAAAGCCGCTGCTGTTTCACCAAAAATTGTCGCACGGCGGGCACAGCCGCAATTTCCGAGACGCGGGCTGTCACCTCCAAACTGCGAATTGCCTCGGTGACGTCTTCGCCGTTAATCTTTAATGTCAAAGATGAAGGGTCAATGTTGTATTCTAAATAACTGGAATTGACTAATTCGGCGATCGCCAATTCGTCGCCCATGGCAGTGTTGGTAGTCATCACCAGCCACGTCACAGCTCGATACATCGCCCCTGTATCTAGATAACACAGACCCAGAGCTTGGGCGACTTGTCTGGTAACTGTAGATTTGCCAGCGCCCGCTGGTCCGTCGATCGCCACAATTGGCCGACGATTCCTGATAATTATATTGTCAATCAACCGAGTAGAGCCGATTCTGGCTGCCACGGCTAAAAGTCCCGCCGTTTCCACAACTGCCAAGGGTGCGAGAGTGTCGGGATTGACCAGTTCAGCATACTCTAGGGAGACTGATGGCTCAAGGGCAAATTCTGCTTTGACCGCCGCCAGTGTCGCCTCCGCAGTGCGATCGCCCCCACAGAAGGTTTTCCACCCTTGCTGTAGAGCGCGGTAGAGTATGCCAGCTTGCTGTTTTTGCTCTGGTGTTAAATATTGATTGCGAGAACTCAGGGCTAGTCCCGAAGCTTCACGGGCGATCGGACAAGCAATAATCTCTACAGGCAAGTTAAAATCTGCGACCAGTTTTCGGATAATTGCTACTTGCTGGGCGTCTTTTTGACCAAAATAAGCTCTTGTCGGCTGCACCAAACTCAAAAGTTTAGTGACGATGGCTGCTACACCCTGAAAATGACCAGGCCTGGACTTGCCACACAAAACCGATGTCATCGCCCGTGGTGGGACAACTTGAGTCAAGGATGAAAGGTCAATCATTGTCACCGCAGGAGTCTGGGCTCCTGAGTTGCCTGTCTCGATGCCCGAATCCCCAAACATTTCCAGTTCTGAGGGAGCAAAAATTACATCAACTCCAGCTTCTTGGCATAGCAGCCGGTCTTGCTCCAAATTGCGAGGATAGTCTTGAAAATCCTCCTTGGGCCCAAATTGCAGCGGGTTGACAAAAATGCTGACCACGACGATCGCATTTTCTTGTCTGGCCCGCTGGATCAAGCTCAAATGCCCGCTGTGCAAAGACCCCATCGTCGGCACTAAACCGATTTGTACATGGGATGCTACAGATTTTTGTGAATTTAAGTAGCAGCGTAGGGCTGCAATGGTAGTAAACAGGCGCACGGATACACTCCTGAAGGCATTCGTCTGTATTGTGCCTTACAGTAGGGTTTAACGTCCAACAGTTGCTCGTGGCTTTGGTGCTATGACTTCAATTTCCACCGGAGCTACGCCACTGCCCATCATGCCGAGCACGCTGGCTGCGCCTGCGGACAAGTCAATCACTCGATCGCCCACATAGGGGCCTCGGTCATTGATGCGGACGACGACGGTACGGCCGTTGTCGAGATTTCTTACCATTAGTAGAGTTCCGAAGGGCAAGTTCCGGTGGGCTGCGGTCAAATCATTTTGGTTGAATCGCTCGCCACTGGCGCTGAGGTTGCCGTCAAAGCCTGGGCCGTACCAGGATGCCCAGCCATTGATCCGAACTTGAACTGGGCCTAGGGAAAGCACCGGGCTTTCAGGTTGGGGCTTGCCGATCACTTCTTGGAGCGGTGGGGCGTTACCCAGGAGCCTGCGGAGGCGATTGGTTGCTTGTAAGGCATCTAGGCTGAAGTCGCTGGTGGTATCCGGGAGGATGGTTTCGGCGTTAATGTTTACCAAGTCCTCGCCGTTTGCCTGGATCAGGTAGCGATTGCCTTTTTCCCACTTGACGGTAATGCTGTTTGGGTCAACGTTGTTGCGCGCCAACTGATTGAGTCTTGCTGCTAAGCTTGACGCCCGCCACACAGGGTCGGTTTCTTGGGCGCTGGAATTGCTGGACTTTTTGGTGTCAGACCCATTTTCTCTCTGGCCGACTACTTTCAACTGACTGGTGGCATTTACAGAACTTTTGCCAGTCTCTGTCTTTTTGGTATTCGCTTCTGGACTCGTGTTCAGAAATGTGATGACTGGAATGTTCCGCACGTATACTGTCGCTGCTTGTCGCCCTTCCAATTCGTGGGACTGAATTTTGGCGATCGAGTTTTGTTCAATGTCAGCTCTTGCTTGGTACTGATATTGTCCAACTTTTTCTGCTTCGACCCGAGTCGTGTTTAACTGCGGGGACGGTTGGGTCAAAACTACTTGCTTGTTTTCCTGAAAGTTTTGCCTGGAAGTATCAGTTGCTTGTGCGTGACAAGATGATGCCGTTCCTACCGCAGGAACTAAGAGGACAGCTAGTAGACTACCAACAAATTTTTCCTTCATACGTCCATTTTTGTGAAGAGCCATTGCTAACGGAGGTTAGGGGATTGACCTGATGGGCGATCGGCATTAGGGATTTCCCTCCTGTCCTTCGCTGTTCCCCCGCGAGTCAAATCAAACTGTCGGGCTGCATTTTTGCTTTTGTGTTTGGGCCAAATAATTTTTTGGCTGCAACTTCCCTGACACTTGACAACTCATACTCAATTTGCAATTTGTGTTTTGTTAACGAACTGCAACAGACTACCACAAACTTTTGAGCTTGGGGATCGCTGTTCCCACGCATTTTGCCAAAAATTCCTCGGATCTTCACAGTTCACTCTCTGAGAAAATGCTTTAATGACAGTGCTTGCAGAGTTTTTCGCAATTCCTGAAAAATTTACAAAAATTTACAAAACTTTACAGAGATTTATAAATATTTTGTGGACGCTAAAATCTCAAATCTCCCATCTCAAACCTCAAATCGCTAGACTTGGCAATAAACTAAAGACTAGAAATCGACTAAGGCGAACTTATGGACTATCGGGAAGCAGGTGTGGATGTTGAGGCGGGCAGAGCTTTTGTCTCGCGCATCGGCAGTATGGTGAAGAGCACCCACCGATCGGGTGTTTTAGGCGGATTCGGCGGGTTTAGCGGGTTTTTCAGCGTCCCGGAGGGTTTAAAAGAGCCGATTATGGTTTCCGGGACTGATGGCGTCGGGACTAAGTTGAAATTGGCCCACGAACTCGATCGCCACGACACCGTAGGTATCGACTTGGTGGCAATGTGCGTCAATGATGTGCTCACATCCGGGGCGGAACCGCTATTTTTTCTCGATTATTTGGCGACGGGAAAGTTAAATCCCGAACAACTAGCTGCTGTGGTTGCTGGCATTGTTGATGGTTGCAAGCAAGCTGGCTGTGCTCTGTTGGGCGGGGAGACAGCCGAAATGCCCGGTTTTTACCAAGCGGGAGAGTACGATTTGGCTGGCTTTTGCGTCGGAATTGTCGAAAAGAGCAAATTGTTAGACGGTTCGCGGGTTACAGTCGGAGATGTGGCGATCGGGCTGGCTAGTTCGGGTGTCCACAGCAACGGTTTTAGTTTGGTCAGAAAAATTGCAGGCGATTTGGGTTTTGACTGGCATTCCCAGCCAGAAAAATTAGGTGGCAAAAGTTTAGGAGAAGTCCTCTTAACTCCCACTACCATTTATGTAAAGCCAGTTCTCGAAGCCATTAACAGTGGTTTAGATATTCACGGCATGGCCCACATTACTGGCGGCGGTTTGCCGGAGAATTTGCCTCGCTGTTTGGCAGCCAATCAATCTATCAAAATTGACACTAATAGCTGGCCCAATTTGCCGATTTTTGAGTGGATTGCTCAAGCGGGCCAAGTTGCCACTGTTGATATGTTCCATACTTTTAATATGGGCATTGGTTTTGTGCTGTTGGTCGATCGCACCGCAGTCGATCGCACAATTCAATGGTTTGAATCTCAGGATATTCCCGCTTGGGCGATCGGAGCAGTTATTGACTCTGATGAAAATCATAGCACTTGTCAAATCGCTTAGGAAAAATATTTTTTGGGTGGGCGCTACCATTATCCCACCCAATTAAGAGAAATATCCTCCCAGCAGTACCCACCCAAAACTTTACCTTTGCATTACTAAAAATTAAGCAATTTATAGTAATCAATTAATCTTGCCATGATAATTTTTGAGTGACTTCAACAAAAAGTCAAAGTAATTATCTTTGAGTCAATCAGGAAAATTAAAATCATGGCAGTTACTGAGTTTTTTTTACTGACAAATAGCGATGACAATTTCACCGTTACTCCTGGCTCACTCAAGGGAATATTGGGGGGGATTTCAGCCCTTGGTGGTAACGACAATATTACCGGAAGTAGTGATTCAGAGGCAATTAATGGCAATTCTGGTAATGATTCACTGTCTGGTGGTGGCGGCAACGACACCCTGATTGGCGGTCAAGGTAATGATATCTTGCTAGGTGGAGATGGGAACGATTTTCTCAGTGGAGACAAAGGTTTAGATACTCTCACTGGCGGCACTGGAAATGATACGTTCTTGTTGCGTCGCACTCAAGGTGCTGATGTTATTACTGATTTTAGTTCGGGCGATCGCTTAACCTTAGAAAATCAACTTCAATTCTCGGACTTGTTAATTACTAGCACCGGGCTAAATACAGCAATTAGCCTCCGAGACGGCACATTGCTAGCAACAATCAATGGAGTGCCAACTATTAACCAAAGCAATTTTGTTGAACTGCCCCGCCGCCCCTTAATTATCGGACATCGCGGCGCAAGTGGCTACCGCCCTGAGCATACCTTAGCTTCCTATGAATTGGCGATCGAGATGGGTGCAGATTTCATTGAACCAGACTTAGTTTCCACTAAAGATGGAGTGTTAATTGCCCGCCACGAGAATGAAATTTCGGGGACGACTGATATTGCCAAACGACCGGAATTTGCCGATCGCAAACGCAAAAAGACAATTGACGGTGCAGAAGTAGAAGGTTGGTTTACAGAAGATTTGACCTTAGCCGAAATCAAAACTTTGCGGGCGCGGGAACGTTTGCCAGAGTTGCGGGGGACAGCATTTGACGGTCAATTCCAGGTTCCTACATTTCAAGAAGTAATCGATCTAGCTAAGCGCAAAAGTGCTGAAAAAGGGCGAACAATTGGACTTTATCCAGAGACAAAACACCCGACTTATTTTAAGTCGGTTAATTTGCCTTTAGAGCAGCGATTAGTGCAAGTGCTGTCTGCTAATGGATATACCAAACGCACAGATCCGGTGTTTATCCAATCCTTTGAAGTGGGCAATCTCAAAGAGTTAAATCGTTTGACAGACTTGCCACTGGTGCAGTTAATGGATGACTTTGCAGAAAAACCCTATGATTTTGTCGTGAGTGGCGATCGGCGTACCTACCGCGATTTAATGACAACCCAAGGGTTAGCAGAAATCAAAACCTATGCTGACGGAATCGGGCCTTGGAAGCGGACAATAGTTGTCGAAGGTGCGGACAAGAAATTACAGCCCGCTAATAGTTTAATCACGGATGCTCACCTGGCTGGGTTATTAGTTCACCCTTACACTTTTCGCAATGAATCTCCTACTTATGTGGCTTCAGAGTATGGCGGTAATCCAGCTTTGGAGTACGAACAATTTTACCGATTAGGTGTAGACGGTGTGTTTAGCGATTTTCCCGATACAGCTTTTAATGCAGCGGCACGGCTTTATCCTTTCTCAAGTGTAGACTCTCTAAAAGGCGTGAGTTTGTAGGATTTACTCGGCGAATCGGTTAGGAAAAATTCTTGTAGGATGGGCGCTGCTATCATCTCATCCAATTAGGAGAAATATCGTCACAGCAGCGCTCACCCTATTACTATGTCTTAACCACCTTGACGGTTGCTATAGTAATGGGGTAGATTAATTTTAATTGATTGAGATAAAAAAATCGCCTTTTTTTTGAGGGTAAAAAGCTTGACTTTTCCCAGCCAATGAAGTACAATCTAATAATGGGAGTGGTGACTAAAATAATTATTTTAGTCACCACTCCCATTATCTAAAATATACCATAAAAATCCTAGCCCTGTCAATAGATAATCCTTCTTTTTTAAGGCGAATTTTTTTAACGAGATTTTCAGAAAGCGCGATCGCATTCACCAATAGAACTAAGGCAAAAAAACCCGGTTTCTGAGAAAAATCCTGCATCTCTGCGACAAATATTCAGGTAGAAACCGGGTTTTTGGTCGCCCATGTGTAAGTCCTAACTAAATTACAATGAAGACAACCTAAAGGAGGTAATAGTATGTTGACAAGCGATATCAATGCTCTACTTGACCAACAAGGACTCCAACGCCAAGATCCCGAATGCCGCTATATTACCGATCGCGTTAACTGGGAACAATATGAAACCTTACTCGCCAGAAATGGTGATAGTTCGGCATATCGAGTCACGTATTTAGATGGAGCCTTAGAAATTATGTCACCTTCTCGTCGCCATGAAAACAGAAAAACTCGGATTGGAGACCTTTTAGTCATTTACTTTTTAGAAGCCGATATCGACTATTTTCCCTTTGGTTCTACAACCCTGCGGCAAGAGGAAAAAAGAGGCGGGACAGAACCCGATGAAGCTTACTGCATTGGTACAGACAAAGAATTTCCCGATTTGGCAATTGAGGTTGTTGTTACCAGTGGTGGCCTGAATAAACTGGAAGTTTACAGAAGGTTAAATGTTAAAGAAGTTTGGTTTTGGCAAAATGAACGTTTTAGCCTCTACTACCTGCGAGAAGAAATTCCAGTTCAATTTGTCCAAACCTGCGGTTATGAGCAAATCAGTCGCAGCGAAATCCTCCCTGATTTAGATATAGAATTGCTGGCAGAATATGTCCGATATCCGAATTCCCTCGCAGCCGTTAAGGAATTTCGACAACGACTGATGTCTCGTTAGAATGACAGTAAACATTGGGTAGGGTGCGTCGCTGTGAGATTGTTGCTGTTTTTTGGGGATTTTTGATGGCGACGCACCCTACAGATACTATACTTAAGGCATCATGCTAGTTTGTAATTCAGATGAACACGATCGCGATCGCCCTTTCAGATGAGCGCCTACTAAAATTACAACAAGTCGCGAACGACTTAAATGTCTCGATAGAAGAGTTGGTTTTAATAGGCATAGAAAATTTACTTGCACAGAAAGAAGTTTCTTCACAAAATACTACTCAAAATATCCTCAACAAAAAAGCTGGAATTTCCCCTGAGATAGTTGACAAATTTTATGCACTAGCCTCGGATTGGGAGAAAGAGGTTGCTGGACTTTCTTCAACTGCCCAAATGTCTCAGTATCCGGCATATCAGGAAATTATTAATATGGGAACTAAAATCGTGCCACTGTTGCTATTAGAATTGAAAAAAAATCCTGTTTACTGGTTGTCGGCTTTGGGTGCAATTACGGGCGAAAATCCCATTAAACCAGAACAAAGGGGAAGAGTAAAACAGATGGCATCAGCTTGGATTGAGTGGGGTAGAAATCAAGGCTACGCGATTGAAGAGAATGTATAGAAGACCCGAATTTGAATTCAAATTGAACACGAACTCGATGGGTTGGTTGGCGACAGGTACGGAGTTGTCGGTCAAATTCTCAAACGTGCGGTAAATTAGGGATTAGTGCCATGTCCATTTCCAAACCTGAAAAGCCACAGTATTTAAAACCGATTAATCCCCCGGATCTTCAAATGCGGGCGATCGCCTATAGTTTAGATAGTTTAATTCCAGGACTCTACATTTGGCTGGGTGCGCTCAAAATTCGGATTGGGGGTAGCGAGCCCGAAGAAAGCTATCCGGGGACTATTCACAGTCCAATTGGCATTGCTTTAGTATTCCCTGGCTACCGCATCTACAGCACTTATCAAGGTAGCTATGACCCTTGATAAGCATAAGCTTGACGGCATTACTCAAATTACTGCCAAAACTTTGCCTTCTACAGAGTTTGAATTACTTTTATTGACAGCAGGTTACGGTAAAATTGGTACGGCTCCGGCTCAGGGAAATCGCTTGAAAGTGTGGTATAATCATTCTACTTTTAGACGCATCGAAGCTATTTACAGTGCTGATGGAAAAGTTGCGATTACTGCTTATCACGTTTAGAGTTGTAGTTCAAACTCAGAAGTTTTTATTGATTGATGAAAGAGCGATCGCACTTTCGGACAATAAGGGCGATCGCACTTGGGAAAAAGAAACAAGTGCGCTACACTCAAAGCATTATGAGACTGCTTTGAGGTATTGCGTTACAGGTTTCAAATCGATGTCATCGTTGGAAGTCAGTATTTTGAATAAATGACGCGGGATGCCGGCCGCAATCAAAGCTGACAAATCGCGATCGAGCTTTGAGAAGTCTTCATAGATGCCGACAAACTGAGTTACGCAAGCTAAAGATTCATCTTTCGGGTCATTGACTCCCGTGTATCTGTACTGAATATCAAAACCCGCTTTTTCGCCAATTTATTCGATATCCCAGTCTACAAGATTAAGATCGATCGCCTCAACAGCCAGGGCAATATGACCGGGCGGTATGGGGTCAACTTAAGGTAAAACTTATAGTCCGACAGGGGTTGAAACCCCTGTCTCATAGCGCAAGTCCTCTCAAAGAGGACTGAAGAATTAGTTGAGTTGATAGGTATTGGTTTGGGACAAATCTTCAGTCAGTTTCAACTGACTTTGGCTATGAGACAGGGGTTTTAACCCCTGTCGGACTCGCGGGATGACTAACAGACACGGGGCGGGCTTTCAGGCTTAAGTTGACACCAATGGACTGGGCGGTATGGGGTCAAGAGGCTCGCAGCACCAACCCTCTGAATGGTTCCAGACGCTTTGACCAACTGATTCTCGAATTTTCATGTATTTTCCCTCACTCAAAGTAGTAGCGAAACCAGGCTTTATAGTTAAATAAGCTTAACATTTGAAAAGTAAAAATTAGGTTATGTTAAACTACAATTAGCCTGCCGGGGTTTTAGCATAAGTTATAATCAAGATCGATGTGTCCGGTTAATCTCCCATGACTACACAATCTGCTTCGCGTTATGTCGCACGTCACCCTGAAATCTTGCAAGGGGAACCAATTATCGCAGGGACGAGAACTTCTGTTCGTGCGATCGTAGAATTGTGGCGTTTAGGTATTACTCCTGAAGAAATCCCGATGCACTTACCTCATCTGAAATTAGCTCAAATTTTTGACGCACTGAGTTTTTATTTGGATAACCAGGAAGAAATAAATACTTATATTGAGCGCAATCGAATTCCTGAAGAATTGATTCATCCTGCTGTGAAAGCTGCCATGAAAAAACCGTGAAACTATTTGTAACTACCTTACAATAAAAATTGAAACTAATTAGGGGGTGAGCAGGAGTTATAATGAAACTACCCAATGGCGATCGGGCTGAAGTTTCTCTGCAAAAGCTAGTCGGCTACTGCTTAAATCCAGAGCATTCTCGCGGAAAACACAAAGCCAGAGTCTTTGCATCGGTTTTGGGAATCACGGCTAATAATGCAGAAGTTTTGCAAGAGCTTGTTCAAAAAGCAGCCATTGAAGGTGAAGTTGTCCAAGAAAATACTACTGATTTTGGGCAACAGTTTAAAGTTGATTGGACTGTACCCGATACAGCGGGGATTGAGCTTCGGACAATCTGGGAAATTACTCGGACTAATTCTAACCCTCGTTTGATTTCAGCTTTCTTAAACCATGATAAAAAACTTTAGACTTTTGGATTCTGTGGCGATTCTCAATCCGGTTTCAAATACGCGATTAACTCTAGTGGAACCGGAATACGAATCTGTTTCTAGTTTGCCAGTAGGACTTGTGGGTACTATTGTCGAAGTGTATGATACGGGAAAGGAATGTCAGTATTTAGTGGAGTTTGCTGATAGTCAAGGGATTGAATATGCTATGGCTATTTTGAAAGCAGATGAAATTTTAGTTCTGCAATATGAACTGGCAGTTGCTTAGTAATGTGAGGGGAGTAAAAGTTCGATAAGCGCGATCGCACTTTCGGACAATAAGAGCGATCGTTTTTGGGATAGCTGGATGGAAAGGAGCGATCGCCCTTTTTGTCGTAAGGGCGATCGCACAATTGATGGAATTTCAGTGCTACACTAAAATTACAGCATTGTTCGGTGGCAATTGTGTTATACCCTACTTGCACGAGGAAAATACATGGTAACTACGCTCGAAATTGACAAAACTCTTCTTCAAGAAGCCCTTGATTTGAGTAACCATCCAACACCTACTACATTAATCGAAGCAGCTTTACGCGAGTACATCCAACGTCGCAAACAATTAAAAATATTGGAATTGTTTGGTACTATTGAATACGATGAAGATTATAACTACAAGCAACAGCGACAAACTTTATGAATGTTCTTGTTGATAGTTCGGTTTGGTCGCTGGCATTGCGGCGCAACACAACAAATGATGCGATCGCGATCGTTAAAGTCCTACGCGATTTGATTGCAGATGGACGAGTTGTTTTACTGGGGGCTATTCGTCAGGAGGTGCTTTCTGGGGTGCGCTACAAGGAACAGTTTACTCGATTGCAAGAGTATCTTCGTGCTTTTCCTGATTTAGAGCTAACAACTGAAGATTATGAGTTAGCCGCAGAGTTTTTCAATACCTGTCGCAGTAACGGCGTTCAGGGTTCAAATACTGATTTTCTGCTATGTGCTGTTGCTCATCGTCGTGGTTACAGCATTTTCACTACTGATAAAGATTTTGAGAATTTCCGATCGCACATTCCTGTCATATTACTATAAGTTTGTAACGGGTAAAAGCTTGATATGAGGCGATCGCACTTTCGGACAATAAGGGCGATCGCACTTTGGGAAAAAGAAACAACTGCGCTACACCCAAAGCATTATGAGACTGCTTTGAGGTATTGCGTTACAGGCTTCAAATCGATGTGAAGGCATTCAACGAAACCGCAGGTTCAAACGGTTCATCATAGCCAATCACTGTGCCGCGCAAAGGATATAGAAAAGTATTTTTCATGGTTTCATTTACCAAATTTAGATAGCTAATGAATTCTCGATATCCATCCAATTCTGTTTGTTCTTGGGAAGTTAGATTTGATGCTTGTTGTTGAGCAGTTAAAGTTTGAATTCGTTCCTGGGTTTGAATAGAAGCGCTGAATATTAAGAGTCCGTTGACTAATTCAATGTGGACAGAACCTTCGCTGGGTAAGCTGTTGGGTAAGTGAGGCAGTTTGAGGGGCAAATTAGCAATCATGGCATTAATTGACTGTATTTGATGTTGATTTTTTAATTATACCGTGTGTTGAATTTGACCGTTGTTGCCATGCTGAAATTATAGGGCGATCGCACTTTCGGAAAAAAAGGGCGATCGCACTTGGGAAAAAGAAACAATTGCGCTACACTCAAGGCATTATGAAACTGCTTTGAGGTATTGCGTTACAGGCTTCAAATCGATGTCATCGTTGGAAGTCAGTATTTTGAATAAATGACTGGGGATGCCTGCTGCAATCAAAGCTGACCTAGCGCGATCGAGCTTTGAGAAGTTTTCATAGATGCCGACAAACTGACTTACGCAAGCTAAAGATTCATCTTTCGGGTCATTGACCCCCGTATATCTGTACTGAATATCAAAACCTGCTTTTTCCCCAATTTCTTCGATATCCCAGTCTACAAGATCGAGATCGATCGCTTCAACGGCCAGGGCAATATGACCGGGCGGTATGGGGTCAAGAGGCTCGCAGCACCAGCCCTCAGAATGATTCCATACACTTTGACCAAGAGATTCTCTAATTTTCATGTATTTTCCCTCACTGAAAGTAGCAGCGAAACCAGGCTTTGCCTTCAGGACGAACATCTGCAAGAGATTCTTCATATTCAGTTGCTAGCTGTTGGCATTTCTTTTTCGCTTCTTTTAGGTTATACGCTTGTACGGGTTCGTTGATGGGATTGCCAAGCTCTTCTTTTTCCCGATCTGGATCTCTCACTCGTCCCCCTTTTTGCTGCTTTTGCTGGATGAGGGGGCTTGCTGAGCCTGGAACCATATTTCTATTGCTTCTTCCAACCCTTCTCCTATATTTAGCTGCTTGAGAGTACACGCAGCTTTAAACTGAAGTCCTAGTTCTTTTCGGACATCTCCCGATAGCTGTATGTAATTTGGGTCGTGTCGCTTCGCTGACACTTCTGTAGTTTTTCCCATTTAGGCTTCCTCCAATTTTTATATTCTCACGATCGTACACCTGTTCTGCTGATATGTTATCATGTTAACAAGTTGAATATGTGCGCGAGTGAATAAAAAAAGGGCGATCGCTTTTGGGATAGCTGGATGCAAAGGAGCGATCGCCCTTTGGGATTCGGCATGGGAAAGGCGATCGAGCTTTGACGAGTCCTCATAGATGCCGACTTGCCTGACTTACGCAAGCTATAGTTAAATAAGCTTAACAATGTAATATAACTATGGTTGACTAAGCTGAACTATAGTAAAATGACACTAACTCAAAAGTTTATACAAAAATCTCTAATATTCACATCGTTCAAAAGGAGCAACAGTGTCAGCAAAAGATTACTATCATCCAGTTGTGAAACAGGCACTTGTTAAAGCTGGCTGGAAAATTACTCATGACCCATTGTTAGTGAAATGGGCCAAGCGAAAACTATTTGTCGATCTAGGAGCATAAAAACTGATTGCTGCTGAAAATAATCAGTCTAAGATAGCTGTTGAAGTTAAAAGTTTTATCAGTGATTCTAAAATTTTAGATTTAGAGAAGGCTTTGGGACAATACATTCTTTATCAGAAAATTTTAGAACAAACTGAACCGGAAAGAACGCTCTATCTTGCTATGCCGGTGATGTCTTTTGAAGAGCTTTTTATTGAAGATAAATTTGCTGATATTTTATTGGTAGATAATCATTTAAAGTTGATTGTTTTTAATCCACAAATGGAGGAGATTGTGAAATGGATACCATAGCAGATTGCCGCCAGATTGTCAAAGGAATTATTAATGAATACTCAGGTTTTTTGAATTCTGAAACTGAGGTACAAAGTCAAGTAATTTTCGATTTAGAAAACGACCGCTATATGTTACTTTCGATGGGATGGTTTCAGGGGAGAAGAATTCACGATTGCGTCATACACATGGATATTATCGACGGTCAAGTTTGGATTCAAGCGAATAATACCGATCGCTCGATCGCTGAAGAATTAGTAGCAGCGGGCATTCCCCCTAAGTTAATTGTTTTAGGACTTCAACCGCCAGAAGTAAGAGCTCATACAGCTTATGGCGTACCAAATTCAATACACTCTCAAGAATTATTGCAAGTGGGTTAAATTTGGAGAGGAAGAGCGATCGCACTTTGGGATTCGACATGGGAAAGGCGATCGCCATGCATGGTTATTTCGGGGAAAAGAGCGATCGCTATCAATTTTTACTCTTTTTGGGCAACAGTTTAAAGTTGATTGGACGATACCCGATACACCGGGGATTGAGCTTCGGACAATCTGGGAAATTACTTTGACTAATTCTAACCCTCGTTTGATTTCAGCTTTTTTAAACCATGATAAAAAACTTTAGACTTTTGGATTCTGTGGCGATTCTCAAGCCGATTTCAAATACGCGATTAACGCTAGTGGAACCGGAATACGAATCTGTTTCTAGTTTGCCAGTAGGACTGGTGGGAACTATTGTTGAAGTGTATGATACGGGAAAGGAATGTCAGTATTTAGTGGAGTTTTCTGATAGTCAAGGGATTGAATATGCTATGGCTATTTTGAAAGCAGATGAAATTTTAGTTCTGCAATATGAACTTGCAGTTGCTTAGTAATGTGAGGGGAATATAAGTGCGATAAAGGAACGCATTGATCGATGAACAATCTTAAACTCATTAGGCAACTGTTTCAAAATCTGACAAATCGCGAGCATAATCAAGACAAGCAGCTATCTGTTCTTTGACGATATCTGGAAACTCGTCCATGATTTGTTCGACAGTGTTATTTGATGCTAAATATCCTAAAATCAGGCCAACGGGAATTCTAGTCCCTTTGATTCTTGGTTTACCTCGCAGTACATCGGGGGTACTAACGATATGTTCTCTCCAGTTTACAGGCATAACTTGTCCTTTCTGAATCTGATAAGTTATATTATCTAATCTGACAACTTATATTTTAACTTATGACAGGCGATCGCCCTTTGGGATTCGGGATGGGAAAGGCGATCGCGAGAACATAGTAAAATAAACTTAACAATTGAAAAATGAAACTATAGGTTATGTTAAAATGTACTCAACAAGACCGCTTTTGCACCATACCGCACGGGAATCAGTGCCATGTCCATTTCTCAACCTGAAAAGCCACAGTATTTAAAACCGATTAATCCCCCGGATCTTCAAATGCGGGCGATCGCCTATAGTTTAGATACTTTAATTCCAGGGCTCTACATTTGGCTGGGTGCTATTAAAATTCGGATTGGGGGTAGCGAGCCCGAAGAAAGCTATCCAGGGACTATTCACAGTCCAATTGGCATTGCTTTAGTATTACCGGGCTACCGCATCTACAGCACTTATCAAGGTAGCTATGACCCTTGATAAGCATAAGCTTGATGGCATCACTCAAATTACTGCCAAAACTTTGCCTTCTACAGAGTTTGAATTACTTCTATTGACAGTAGGCTACGGTAAAATTGGTACGGCTCCGGCTCAGGGAAATCGCCTGAAAGTATTGTGGAATCATTCTACTTTTAGACGCATCGAAGCTATTTACAGTGCTGATGGAAAAGTTGCGATTAGTGCTTACCACGTTTAGACTCGTAGTTCAAACTCAGAAGTTTTTATTGATTGATGAAAGAGCGATCGCGCTTTGGGATTCGGGATGGGAAAGGCGATCGCCCCTTTTGGTTATTTTGGGGGAAAAGGGCGATCGCACTTTGGAAAATAAGGGGATCGCCCTTTGGAAAGCTGCAATCAAAGCTGACAAATCGCGATCGAGCTTTGACAAGTCTTCATAGATGCCGACTTGCCTGACTTACGCAAGCTAAAGATGAATCTCTAGGGACGATCACTCCCCTGTAAACGAGTTCTTTAGTTATAAAACAGCTTGTCTAATTACCTCATCAAAAGAAGAATCGAATAATGAATTAATATTTGATTCTAACAAACTAAGAATTTTACTTTCTACTGGATGATCAGGAAAATAACCTAAACGCTCGACCTTACGCAACAACTCATTATAAAACTCTTCATACTCTTCTTCCATGCCAAGTAGAGTCATCCTCGTTAGAGCTAATCCAAGAGTAATTCCGTGTTGACGGAAATAATGATAGTGACTCCCTCTATATTCAAACTCCCCTGTTTCATCAAAGTAATGCTCTGTCGTTTTTTGTAAAACTTGAGTGACCATTTTATTAATGGTTAACTTGAAAATACAAGCATTAATCTCTTGATGAAAAGTGAAGATTTGATTTTCAAAGACATTCATTTCATCAATACAGCGATTAATGACTTTCTGTAGCTCATTAATTGAATCTTCCATAGATAGAAATTGTTCAAAATAATTTTCTGATAGACGATTTTTAATTTCTTGGATGTGAACATTCATCTCATCAATTCTGATATCAACTCTTTGACCCAATGAATTTAATTCATCCTCAAAAGCCTTGATTAACTCAAACCAAAAATTCCTTTCGTCTTGAGCATTTTTCTTAAATTCGTTATGTTCTTTTAGCTGTTCTTGAATTAACTTTCTTTTACGATCACGAGTTTGTATCTTTTGATTAAAATTGTCAATTCTATCATTAAATTTTGATTTTTCTACTTCAATACGCTCGTCTTCTCGTTGCCAATCTGTCACTAAAGAATCAACATAACTATCTTCTGATTTAATTGAATTTTGTTCCCGATCAAGATAATCACTTTCTTGCTCAATTGACTGTTTAGCTTCATAAGTCAGTCTTGCAGAACTGCGATTAATTCTCTGAATATTAGCATTATATCGATCTAGTCGATCTTTCCATCGATCAATACGAGAGTTTAAGCTCTGACGGCGTGATAAAATGTCAACATAACGAGAATGATGAGCTTCTATACGAGGTTTAAGTTTTCCTCTCATATTCTCAATTTCTTGATCTAGTGACTCAAGAGAATTATTAATCCGGTTAAAATCTTCAATTTTTGATAAAATTAGATTCCATTTTGACTCTGATTCTTGTTCGTCAGATTCTTTCTTTTGTTTCCATTCTTCAATTTCTTGTGATTCGAGTTCATGTCCTTGTTTTTGTAGGTCAAATATGTAGGTTTTAATTAGTTCATTAAACGACTCAATACCTTCGTTGAGAGTATAATTAAGTCCTCGCTGAACATAATCCACTTTATCCTCTAAGGATTCGGTTTGACTTGCTTGACTGGGATTAGAAAACACTTGATTAACAATGGTATTTACTTGTTCATAAATTGAGTTATCCGATTGTCCAGATTGGATGGGTAATCTTGCGAGAAAATCAAAAAGTGTGTGACAGATTTTATGTAAAGGTTGATCACAGGTATCACTCCCTGTTGGTCTTTCACAAGCAGCATGAGCGTACAATCTGATTAATTCTCGCTTAACTTGATTAACATACTCATCAGGCGTTTTTTGTTGTTGATATTGAATTAATTGTTCAAATATTTTACCTTTTTCACCTAATAACATCAGTTGAGATTGATGTAATAATTCAGATATTCCTTCTCCTGTCCAACAATTGACACCCACAATTACAGGTTTGTGATTTTCCCCTAAGATATTATTATGAACTTTGAGAATCTGGCTAGTTGCATCAGAAATCTTAGCTTCTGTTTCTGTCGCTGAATAACTGATTCCTGTTTGTTTGTTGACAAACATATTGAATACATAGATAATATTTTGATGTCGCTTTAATAAGTCTCTTAGGTATTTTCTGTCCCCTCTGGTAAACTGCTTCTCTGGTGCAATGAGATAATAAATTAAATCCGGCTGAAATCGAAGACTTATAAACTCTGCTACACTTAAGTTTTGTTCTTGAGGGTGGGGATGATTTTCTCTGTATTTTGCTAATATAATGTTTTCAACAAAAGGACAATCTTCAACTTGATTAATCCCCAAAGCAACTCGATTATAATTTTCTAAAAGTTCGTCGCTACAGACACCAGGGGTATCAAAACATTTTAAACCAATAGGAAACTCAATCAGATTAATTTCTTTAGTGCAATCTTGATGACCTGTAGATAAGAAATAATCACTACCAATTAGACGATTACTTAATGTGGTTTTACCACTTCCTGTTCTACCTGTAAAAAATAAATTAATATCATCAATATTTTGAGGAAACTTGCTAAGTTTTTCAATAATAAACTTAGCGCGAATTTTAGAAATAGAGGGTGGAGTGAGTTGGAAGTACATAGGTCTTGCCGAGTAATGGTGAGTAGTTTGTTTTGTTTTTAATTTTTGTTGAATTAAAAAAATTAGTTTATCTATTCCTTCTTTCTGCAAAAAATCCGCCTCAATTAAAAGAGGAATATCTTTATAAAATTCTTGATAAACTCTTGTTATGGCTTCTTTAGCATCTTCTATATTTAGTTTTGTAGCTAATGCTATATTATCTTGATTGTGAAAGATATTTAGTACAAAAATAACTTTGTTTTCAATTCCACGTTGTTTTTGAGATTTAAGCAAATCTCTCAGGTATTTTCTATCAGAAAACAAAAATTGTCTATCAGCACGTTGTACATAGACAATAACATCAGGTGCTACATATTTCTGATTTTCTATAGATTGCCATTGTTTAACTGTTATAAGGTCTTGTTCTATTTCGCCTGTTTGCAGATATTTTGAATAATTCCATACCTCAAGATTATTTATATCATCGATATCATCGAATTCAATTTGAGGAATGAGTAAAGATGCTCTATTTATATTTTCTCTTAATTCACAGCTGCCTATTCCTGGTAAATCATAAACTCTAATGTTATTTGATTGATAATAAGATACTTGCTCTGTGCAATCTTGGTATCCTGTAGTTTTCCATCGCAATAATTGACTTTCATTTGATAGAGTGAAAAACGCATTAGCTAAACTTGTTTTTCCTGAACAAGTTCTACCAGTAAGATAAATATTGACTAACTCATTCACATTAATCTGAAACATAAATCTTCTACCTGTCTGTATGTAACTTTCAATAATTTATCAACAAGAAAAGAATGGCCGATATATTGATGGGCAATTGCTTTTTCACTTTTCTGAAGTGGAGTAGGTATTACCTACCCCCACTTCAGGAAAAATTATTTAAGCAAAGCACCTTCTAAAATATTGACGATTTGCTCCTCTGCATACCGAGCATTCTGGTTTATGGCTAAATTGTTAATCTGTTCTGCATAGGATTGAAAAGTAGCTTTGACTTCCTGCCGTCCATTATTCACAATTGCTTGAAAGTTAGCCTGTAAATCTAGTTGTGGATTAGCCTTTTCAATCCCTAAACCAATAGCTAATAGGTTTTCAACAACAGGGTAGCCACCTTGTAAATATTTTTGACCGACAACTTTTTCTTTTTCAAACAATTCTTGTACTTGTTTGACAACTTTTTTCTTAACTTCTTTCATGCCCACTAAGCGTTTTTCAGTAGTTGTAATTGTTTTGACAAGAGGCTTAATAACATCCTCTGTGACGGTCACTTCTTTCTTTTGTTTACTTGCTCCCATTGCACCACCTGTTAAAGCACCACCTATTACAGCAGCAGCTAGAGGGGCCGCTAGTCCACCAGTTGCTACTGTAACACCAGCAGCAGCTAAACCAATTAAACCAGCAGCCAATCCACCTAAACCTGCTAATCCGCCAACAGCAACACCACCAGCAATACGACCTGCTGATCGCTCTCCATCAACCCATTCTTTTCTTGACTCTTGAGATTCTTTATAATCTACAACTTGCTGTTTAACCTCTACATCTTGAACATCTGGAATCCAATCACTTTCTTCCACTTCTTTATCTACATAACGTATATCAGGAACTAAAATGGTTTCTGCTTCCTGTCGTGAAATTTTTGCGTCTTTAGCCAAGCGATCTATAGCACTATTGAGTTGTTGTTGAGCTTCTAAAAGAGCATCCTCTTCTCTGAATACTCGAATACCATAATCAGCAACAGCCATATATGCTTCATTGAGTAAGTCTTGATCGCCTAATTTTTGATCGACAACACAGGTAGCTAAACGACTGGCAATGTGAATCAAGGCTTTGCGATAACGACGACTACGCTCTTTTTTCGCAAAAGATTTCAATTCATCTTGTAGAACTTGTCCCATGTTACCAATCTTATTATCTGGCAACATTTGACACATAAGTTCAGTGATCTTGTTCACCCCCGTTCCGGTTAAGCAGTTTACTTCAACAATAGGAACTGGTACATTAGGATAAAACTCTTGGAAAATCTTTGTAATCTGCTGCCGGGAATCTTCAATATTTTCTTTAGTGGTAATCTGTGACCCATCTGGATTATAGAAAATATTGAGGGCAAAAATTACTTTGTTTTTGTTGCTTTGTTTGGTTTGTTGTCGCAGTAAAGAGCGTAAATATTTACCATCTTCTCGGACAAAACCGCGATGAGGGGCAACAACATAAAGAATGATATCAGGCTTAACATTTTGCTGATTTTCTTGGGATTGCCATTCAGTAACAGAAACTACTCTTTTGACGACTTGTTTTGTAGTCGGATAATCTGATAAATTCCATAATTCAAACTCATTGATTGGCTTTAAACCTTCATCTTCATCGTCAATTTGAGGTAAAAGTAAGGTGGCTCTGTTAATGTTTTCGTAAGTTTCATTACATCCCCCTGCGCCTGGAAGATCAAAGTAACGTAAATTACTCCGCATCTGGAAGAAAACATCCATCCAGGTACAGTCAGTTTTCCCTGTACGGGGTAAAACTGATTTGATCGTCTCAGCGAGTTCTTGATTGGGATCTATAAAAGTAGTTGCTAAGGTTGTTTTACCTGCACTTGTCCGTCCTGTAGCATAAAAATTAACGGGTTCAGGAAATAGCTCTCGTTTTGATTGTGCTTGAACAAATTCTGCATCTACTCTACCTTCTAAATCTAATTCTCTGAGATCGAGTAATTTAAGAACATCGGGACGATCGGAAAAAATGAATCTTAGAGTCTGTAATGCTGTTTTAACCACGATATACTCCTTGCTTTAAGTAACTAATTTTGGGAATTAATAAACCAATCAATCGGTTCAAACTTTGGTTTTTCTAACTCTGCTTGATACTCAGCTAATTTCTGTTCCTGAATCTCTCTGAGTATCCCTAAGTTAGTTTGCATCCATTCTATAGGAATATCGGCTTCCATTTCAAATAGACGCGGTTGATGCAGTGGATTAATATTAAGATAGTACAAATCCGCTAAAAATGCTGCTACCAATTGATGAATTTTAACAATTGATTGCCGAACTGTTTGCAAACTATCTTCTTCACTTAAACCCTCTGACATCAAATTTTGTTGTTCTTCTTTCCAATTCCAAGGTAGTGTCACTGACAGAGATTCTTCTAAACCCCAAAAGGTAACATGAAAGTAAACCTTTTGGTCGGTAATATCACTATAAATGACGGCTGTAGGAACTGGTGATAAATCACTAGATAATTGTTTTACCTCCGCATCAAAAATTGAAGTCTTGAAAAATTTACCGTAATATTCTACGGGACAAACATCATCATTAAGAGGATAATATTTTTCCAGAAATTCTTTAACCTCACTTCTGACCTCTTTTTGTAGATGGGTATTAAACTCTGGACAATCTTCAATATCAGGGGGAGAAATCATCATCAGTAAACGATGCTTTTTCTGTCCTTCTATTAAGATTTTTTGCATTTCCTCACGGCTAATAATCCCTGCCCAATTTTTCCAATCCCAATGAGACTGAATTTCTGTAATTTTCAGGGCAATTTTCAGGGCTTCTTGTTCGCGCAAAATATCGAGATACAAATAACTCAAGTTACGTCTTTCGGTGAGTTCTTCTTCCATGAGTTGAAGTTCTCTTTCCCGTAGTCGTAATGCTTTTTCTACCTGTTCTCTCTGACCTTCGGCGATCTTTCCCTCCTGTTTCAAACGAGTTTTTGCTAAGTCTAATTCTTGCTTTTTGAGTTGTAAAGTTCGTTCGGAAATTTCAAGGGCGCGATCTTCTCGTTCCGCTTGTGCTTTGGCAATTTCAATGTTTGCTCGTACTTCAACTTCTCGCATATTAGCAAGGTCAGCTTGAATATTAAGCAATTCCTCCTCTCTTTGGGTTTTACCGCGTAAATACTCAGCTTCAGCTTTACGCGATCGCTCATCTCGCCTCACTAGCTCACTTTTACCAGGTGGATTAGACTGCTTTCCCTTAGAGGACTTGTCGGTGAGCTTTCTACTAGCAACCACTGATATAATTCGGCTGGCAGTCATGGTCATAAATCCACTTATAGCCACAAAGAGATAGGGGACTGGCATATAACCTCATGCACTCAAATGATGTTTTTAGCAATAGCAAGGTTGAAATTTATCAGTCGCCTCCGTCATCACCACCATCACAACCTCCATCATCATGGTCATCGTCGTGGTCATCGTCGTGATGATCGTCTTCATCGTGATGATCTTCTTCCTCGTAATGATCTTCTTCAACATGGTCGTTGGCTTGAGTAATATTTTCATCATGATCGGTACTGCGGCGATGACGTTTTAGTTCATCAGTCAGACCATTCAAAGCATTCTTCAGGTTATCACTCATGGTTTAGCCTCTAATAATTCTGCCTGTTGTCAAAGCATCTGTGATACTCAGTGCAGTGTTGCCCGATCGCACGCACGCACCCCAAACAGATACCGCAACGCCTAAGCATCCAGTACCAACTCGGCCCCGCACCAAGCAACATCTTGCTCCTATATATGTATTCGGTTTCAATCCCGAATTTTACGCAAAAGTAGCCTTATTGTTACAAAACTTTACACTAGCCCATTAACCGCTGCTGTATCTGCACCCTAAGCTCTTGACAAAAAGCTCTATGTTTTTACAGCAGACCGATCGCCACATCGGTTTCAGCAATGATAAACTAAATTATACTCAGATAGCAACTAGCCAAAGCTATAACTTTAGTTAGGCTGTAGCTATCAACTAAGCGAGACATACTGCCATGACATCCAGCGACGAGATGTTTGCTGAAGCTGCGAATAACTGGGACTTGGAAAGGCTCTACAAAGCTATGGCAGAAGCCAAATGGCAAGTATCTCCCCGTGCCAGAAAGGGACTGACAGAACGGGAAAAGCTGTTTCTCCGAGGTTTGCTCTGCGGCCACAGCCCTGCGGAAATAGCTAGCCAACTCCATCAAAGTCGTAAAGGCGTTGAGGTTTATATATCTAAAACTTTATATCAATACTTTAAAAAAATTACAGATGTAACTAACGAAAAGGTCAGCAACTGGAGAAATATTCACAACTCCCTAGAAGAAGCTGGATATAAAACTACCCCCTCTGTGAAATCTCACTCAAGCAATTATTTACCCCAAGTTCCGTTAGTAAACATAGTTAATATAAGTTTGAACAATCAAAGTCATTCAATAACAATTGACATACACCTCCAATTAACATTACCTTCGCTTTCAGATCCAACCATCACAGAAGACATGGATGGAAAAGATCGCCCGTAAACTAACTAATCTCACTGAAGTGCGATCTGATTAATTCTATCAAGGTGGTATCAGCTTAATCTGGTGGTTTATCTATAACTCGCTCTTTCCAGTATCCTGGTTCTCGATTGCAGTGCATTACAGCAACAATTAAAATAAAATCATCCTCTATTGTGTAGAGGATTCCATAAGGAAACTTTCGAGTTAAGCAACGGCGAATATCTTCATCAACTATTGGCCAACGGGTTGGAGATTCGACAAGACGAAAGATAGCATCTTCAACAGCGTTAATAAAAGCTTGCGCTAACTCAACTCGACGCTCTGTATAAAATTGGACAGTTGTAGCATATTCAGTTAATGCTGCCGGGTGAAAAACGTACCTCATTGTGTTATAATCCGCCTAATCTGAGCTAACGCTTCTTCTCCTGGAATTGGCTCAACCATACCGCTTCGGATTTCATCGCGACGCTGCTTCGCTTCCGCAGTCCACAACTTTTGAACTGTTCCGTCTATATCAAATTCAAGACTCTCAAATAGCATCTCTGCTAACTGCGCTCTCAACGCATTTGGCAAAGATAAAGCCTCTTTCATCAGTCGCTCAATTGATAGCATAATTACATCCCAAACTAAAATCTCTCAATAGTTAAGTTGAAAAGGAAGCACATTGTACAATCTTGTTTGATTATAGCCGATCGCCCCAAACTTTTACAAAATCGTTTGAATTTAAGAGAACCCGAACAATGAGCGAAAATACCATTACCCAAGCCGCCGATAATATCTTTCTCGACCTCGGATTTTCAGCCCAAGAAGCCGATAACTTATTAATCCGATCGCAACTAATGCTAGCCCTGCAAAATCAGATTAAGCATCACGGTTGGACGATCGACCAAACAGCTCAACATCTCAAACAGTCAAGCGACCAAATTAAAGCTTTGACTCAAGGTAAAATTGGGCAATTCTCTGTTGATACTCTGATTGTAATGCTCAACGCAGTAGGGATGACTGTCAAAGTCGAAATTTGCCCGCCCGGTAGCTTAGGGCGATCGCCTACAATAGAATCAACACTCATATTCTCAAACACCATGCAAATTGTTTTGCCTCCTGAAGTCGAAGCCCTGGTGCAGCGCCAACTCACCAGCGGCAAATACAACAGTGCGATCGACGTTATCCTTGCAGCAATTAAACTACTCGAACAACAGCAAGACATTTATCAAGGAAGACTGCAAGAACTTCAACGAGACGCACTGATTGGCCAGGAAGCATCCCAACGCGGTGAAGTCGTAGACGGTGCAACCGCAATGGCACAAATTAGAGCTAATTTGCGATCGCGTTACACTTCCTCAGAAGCATGACTCCACAATTTCGCCTCACCCAACCCGCAATTCAAGACATCGAGCAAATTGCAGACTATATTGCTCGTCGATCGGGATTCGATCGAGCCGATCGCTTTTTAAGCAATCTTGACGCTAAATTTGCCAAAATTGCTCAATTTCCCAACCTTGGACGACAAAGAGACGAAATTTTACCATTGCTTCGCAGTCTCCCCATAGACAACTATCTCATTCTCTATATGCCGATCGGCCAAGATGTAGAAATCTTTCGAGTCGTCAGTGGTTATCGAGATTTATCAGCCTTGTTCACGGATGCTGATGATTGAGCTTAATATCTCAATAGATGTAAAAGAACAGGGAAAGCCTAATAACACTCATTGAAAAAATGCGATCGACTAATTTTAGCTAACGCTTCTTCAGACACCTAATCTTCTTTCCCCGTCCAATTAATCGGGCCAAAATCATCAGGAACCTCATCAAAAGATTGAATCTGCAATAGCCGCATCATAACTTTCCACTGACGAGGTGTTGGTTTCGCTTCCGTTTCACCCGAAACCCAACGCTGGTAAGTACGCAGCGGAATCCCGCAATGCACGGCAAATTCAGCCTGAGATAGCTTTGTGCGCTCAATTCTCAAAGCCTCGATCGGTGATGCACTCTCTTGGGGTCTTGTGTCTTTTTTCATTAAGATATTGGCGCGTCATATTGACGTATAGCCATAAATAATCCTACCATATCAAGTACGCCTTGATGCAGTGATTCCAGCACTGCACCAAAACGATTTCCCCAATGTTGTCAACTCAACACTCGGAGTAATATCAATAATGCCAAAAAATCCAACATGGTTGCGTTATGAACCTGACGAGAATATTTCCCGTCACGCAGCCGCCGATGATGAATGCTGCTACGAAATGGAGACTAAATATGGATGGACACTCAAGAGGATAGAAAAACTTCAGGGCGACATCCTGAAAGCCGATTGCGTGTTCGAGGGTAAAACAGAATTTCCTAAACCGTTTCACGAACAGGATGATGACGATGCGTAAATACATTGTTTTTAGGGCCGAAGGGCGACAACCGGGTTGGGAAGATCGAATGCTATCCCACACTCATTCTCTGACTCGCATCCTTGCTGAATACTTTGATTCGTCCGATCGCCCGATCCCACAACCCGGATACAGGCCAACGGAATTTATCAGGGTTGAAGCAGAACACGAACCCAATTTCCACGGTTGGAGTACCCATTACAAAACCGGAGATTGGGAAGTTGCGAGAGTCGAAACCTATACTCCCGATACTGAAGGTGGTTCGAGTGAATTCGGCATGGTGGTTATCTGCTATTGTCGCTACAATCCGATCGATGCACCGCTCAAATCAATGCCCGATCGCCAAGTTTCGATCGATAGTTTCGGTGACGACACAGAAGACTATGAACGTTGGCTAGAATCTCAAAAAGACCGACAACCGGCTGAGGTTTAGTAAGGCAATTTTAAAGGCGATTTTTGTAGAGGCAACTCCCTGTGGTTGCCCGATCGCCTAGAAATGGCACAAATTCGAGCTAATTTGCGATCGCGCGATCGAGAAAAACTGACTACAAAGGAATATACTCAACAGCATTCATCCATTCATCAGATTCCGAAGCTAAAGCAATCAGTTCCAAATCCTTAACAAACTGTCCGATTGTACCGCCTAGCTGATGTCCAAATATCAAGCCAGCAAACTGTTTTTCCTGACGCTGCCAATCTTGAGCCATTGCCTTAAAAAGGATATCATGAGTAAACAATACTCTGCCTAACTGAGTGGCACGTTCCAAAAGTTCGTCATCCGGCAATTCTGTCGCATCATCTTCCATCGCAGTCAAAACATCCACACCACGACGGCGCAACTGCTCGGTAATTGCTTGCGGAATATGAACGTCCATGTATAGAGAAATTGCCACTTACAACAATCCCTTAGCTCGCATTTTAACGAAAAATGGTGAAGGCGAAAGCAGAGATTTTTCCTGTTGTACCTGCTCCCATTCTGCACGAATCTCCTGCTCAATTTCAGCTTGAAAGTCGAAGTAATAAGCCATCGCTGCATGAGCCTCCGACTGCATCAAATAAGGATGCTGGCGGCACATTTCTTCCACTGACCAACCGTAGGCTAGATAATCCATCACAATCTGAGCAACCCGCACGCGGGGTATCCGCTGCAACCGTGCGGGTTGACCCGCTACTTTCTCGATATGAGGATAAATTATTGATAGCATAATGATATCCCAAACTAAAATCGCTCAATAGTTAAGTACAATCTTGTTTGATTGTAGCCCAAGAAATTAGGAGACTGCACGTGCCGTGTCCCTACAATATTATTTTGGATTAGATACACTCCAAGAGCCGTCTCCTCTATCTTGACGGTGCAACCTCCTGAATTGATATCATTCACCATCCACTGCCCCTACATCAGCCGATCACGCCTCCGATCAATTTTGGCCAACGCAGCACCCGAAACATCCGCCACAATACTGATAATCCGATACAAAGCCACCGCACTCAGAATTATACCCGTAGAAAAGCGATCGCCAATAATGGAAAACTTGTAGCCGCAATTCGGATATTCGCCACTTTTTGCCAGTGAGTGACAAAAGCTTGGGCCATCGAGAATGTCCTAACCGTTGTGGCAGTTGCTATACAAGTGGCGATCGCCCAATCTCTCCTACCTTTTCCGAACCTGAGAGTAAATCAAATTTTACAAGGCGATATTTAATGGCGATCGCCTTGACGCACCATTTATTGCGTGGTGCGTCAGTTGTAAGCCTGTTTAAATTAAGCTGAAATCGGCAGCACTGATTATGCTAGCAGAAACTCCATTTAAAGCAGCTATAATTTCTCCTGTTTCCACAAACTTAATTAAAGTATTGCCGCTGTTTTCCGTAACACTTAATTGCGCGAATGTCAAGCCATTAGCTAGCATCAACAAATCTTTGCCAACTTCAAAATCGGGAATAATATCGATACCGGAATTGGTGGAGAGTAAAAAGCGATCGCTCCCAGCACCGCCAATTAAACTATCATCGCCCAAACCGCCAATCAAAGTATCATTTCCTTTGCCTCCCCAAAAAGTATCATTTCCCTCGCATCCGTCGAGCAAATCATTGCCAATACCCCCACTCAGACAATCATTACCACCACCTCCGCAGAGGATATCATTGCCATAATTGCCGTAGAGAGAATCATCGCCTTCGCCACCGAGGATTGTATCATTTCCCTTGCCTCCAAAGGCGATATCATTACCTTTGCCACCGTCGATAAAATCAGCACCTTCACCCCCCAAAATTAAGTCGTCATCTTCCTTAGCATTTATTGAATCATTTCCGCGATTTCCGAATATGATATCTTCGCCTTCACCGCCAACAATGATGTCATTACCCTTACCGCCCAACAGGATATCATCTCCCTTGTTACCGTCAATAAAATCATTGCCTCGATTGCCGTAAAGGATGTCATTTGCTTCACCGCCGTAGAGGTTATCATCGCCTAAATCCGCATCGAAAATATTCGGACTTGGACTGCCGTAAAAAGCATCATTTTCCGCAGTACCAAACAGAATTTCACCGCTACCATTGCCGTTGATAATGTTGTCAGCTTGGTTGGGGCGATCGAGATTTGGATACTCAATAGTATTGCAAATGCAATCCGGGGAAGAAGGGGAAGGGGAAGGGGAAGGAATTAAAGTTGGTGTTGGAGTTGGCGCAGGCGTCGGAGTTGGCGTCGGAGTTGGCGTGGGAGTTGGTGTATCGGTTGGTGTTGTTGTCGGAGTCGGAGTTGTGGGAGTCGGAGTTGGCGTGGGAGTTGGTGTATCGGTTGGTGTTGTTGTCGGAGTCGGAGTGGTTGGCGTCGGAGTTGTCGGAGTCGGAGTGGTTGGAGTCGGAGTGGTTGGAGTCGGAGTGGTTGGAGTCGGAGTGGTTGGAGTCGGAGTGGTTGGAGT
>NZ_JBGJZU010000042.1:11658-52730 GCF_041354475.1 Microcoleus sp. | reverse complement strand
CCTGTGGAGTAGACAAACCTCTCAAGAGTCATCTTGAGACTACGATGAATCAGGAAGTTAACACCAAAATTTCTAATGTCCAGCTAAGTCTAGACTTTGGTAATTTTGGGTAGGTTTAACAGAGCGGAAACCATTCCCTACGAGCACAAACGGGGGCGCTGTCACCGAGATGCACATAATCAGCCCCAAGCTTGGGAGAGCGATCGCCTGCAAATTCTCAGTTATGCTTGGTTGATTGAATTAGCCAAGGGTATTTCTGTCCCAGAAGGGCGCATCCGCTACCACGCTGATAATGTGATGGTGCGCGTCCCCCTTGATGATGCAGGGCGCACTGCGGTGAGAGAGGCTATAGAACAAGCGCGATCGCTCCGCCAGTCCCCCTGTCGCCCACCAGTCACCGACAACGAGCGCCTCTGTACCCGCTGCTCCCTTGCTCCAGTTTGCTTGCCAGAAGAAGCTCGACTTGCCCATAATCGAGAATGGCAGCCCATTCGCTTGTTTCCTGAAGACGACGAACGACAAATTATTCATGTTTTAGAACCAGGAACAGCAGTAGGGCGCTGCGGAGAACAAATCAAAATATCTCGCCGCCATCAGCCTACAGAAATCCTACCAGGCCGGCAAATTGGTCAAATTGTCCTCCATAGTTTCTCCCAAATTTCCACCCAAGCTTTGTATTTTTGCACCGAACAGGCGATCGGAATTCACTTTGTTTCTGGCGGGGGACGCTATGTGGGAAGTTTCGATGCTCGTGGTGGTAGCATTCAGCGTCGAATTCGTCAATATGCAGCACTGAGTAATTCGGAAAAATGTTTGGAATTAGCCCGAAAATTAGTTATTTGTCGGGGTCAAGGACAGCGCAAATTTTTAATGCGCGGTGGACGGGGCAAGGAAGCATCAGAGGAGCTAAAAAAAGCGATTAATCAAATGAAAATAGTTCTGGCTCAAGTTCCCAAAGCCAAAGGTCTAGAAAACTTATTAGGATTAGAAGGAAACTTGGCTGCGCTATATTTTGGAGCCTTACCTTATTTGATTGGTAATGATGTTTCTCCCCTGTTGCATTTTTGTGGTCGTAACCGTCGCCCGCCCAAGGATCGATTTAATGCTTTGTTGAGTTTTGGCTATGCTTTACTCCTGAAAGATGTGATGAATGCCATCCTCAGTGTGGGTTTAGAACCAGCTTTAGGTTTCTATCACCAACCTCGTTCTCAAGCCTCACCTTTAGCCTTAGATTTGATGGAAATTTTCCGCGTTCCTTTGGTGGATATGGTGGTTATGGGTTCAATTAACCGAGGGCAATGGCAACCCCAAACTGATTTTGAGGTGAGGGGAGAACAAGTTTGGTTAAGTGACGCGGGGCGACGCAGGATAGTGGATTTATACGAAAGCCGTAAGCAGGAAACTTGCAAGCATCCTGTGACTGGTTATGCTCTTACCTATCGTCGTTTGTTGGAGTTAGAAGTGCGTCTTTTGGAAAAGGAATGGATGGGTGAGGGTGGTTTATTTGGTCAATTGATTGTGCGGTGAGGTGTGACAATGGCTGAAGCAAAAAATTGGTATCTAATTACCTACGATATTCGTTGCCAAAAACGCTGGCGAAAGGCTTATAGCTTGCTGCAAGGTTATGGTGAAAGAATCCAATATTCGATTTTTCGTGCTTGGCTGAGTCAGCGGGAGCGAGAAAAGTTACGATGGGAGTTGGAGAAGGTGTTGGCATCGGAGGATAGTTTGTTGCTTGTCCGTTTGTCTCATCAGTGTGCGAGTACCCTTTGTGCTTACAACCGCCCTGGTGCTTGGCCCCCATTGGGAGATTCCTATCGGCTGGTTTGAGGAAAATGCAAGCACCTCTGCTTGTGGAATTTTTTTTTGAGGTTGTATGGCTGCAAACCCTTGTCCTATCTAGGTTTCAGCCTTTTTTAGGGTTAGGGAGGTGCTTGCAAAACTCTGGATGTTAGACAGGGTAAGGGTTTGAGGGAATTGGGATTTGGGTTTTATGGCTAGTTTTTGGCTTTTTTTGAGATTTTGTTGCTATTAAGCGGGAGGTGCTTGTAAAATCGACTAGGGATGGTTATCTGATAAGGGTTTCAGGAACCGCTGTGATTAAACCTTTGATGCCGTAAGGCGTTGAGCACGTAATTGCTCAAAACTTGGGAATCGAAAAAACAAGTGATTAAACCTTTGATGCCGTAAGGCGTTGAGCACCAAATTTTTTATAACTGATTTGATGGCATCGTACGTGATTAAACCTTTGATGCCGTAAGGCGTTGAGCACGTTGCCGAGGCGATGTCGAATGGCGACTCATCTCAGGTGATTAAACCTTTGATGCCGTAAGGCGTTGAGCACACCAAATATTTCGCTAAGAAGGTTTGGTTGAATATCTGATTAAACCTTTGATGCCGTAAGGCGTTGAGCACTACTCGATATCGATTGGGTCTCCCGTTATAAACTCTGATTAAACCTTTGATGCCGTAAGGCGTTGAGCACCCACCACTGTCGAGACAGCCTAGAAACACTGGTAACGTCTGATTAAACCTTTGATGCCGTAAGGCGTTGAGCACTTTCCGGTGGTAAAGGGCAAAACATTGTTTTTAAGACTGATTAAACCTTTGATGCCGTAAGGCGTTGAGCACTCAATACCGCCCGATAAGCGATTACCTTTTAGATTCTGATTAAACCTTTGATGCCGTAAGGCGTTGAGCACTGAATACCTCTTCGGGCGTGACCGCCGTGCCTATCAACTGATTAAACCTTTGATGCCGTAAGGCGTTGAGCACGCGACATCAATTTTAACAGCGGTTAACCCAGGAATTCTGATTAAACCTTTGATGCCGTAAGGCGTTGAGCACATCTGACCCGCTGCAACTACACTACCAGCCCTAGTGATTAAACCTTTGATGCCGTAAGGCGTTGAGCACACAAGTTAAGCGGTTATGTGCTACGCGCGTGCACGCATGTGATTAAACCTTTGATGCCGTAAGGCGTTGAGCACCTGCACATTTTAAAATTTTCGTCTCCTTGACACCCATCGAGACAATCTGTGGGATTTATGCGGATTTGCCACCAGGAGGAAGGTACAAGGAAGGTGGACAAGCTAGAAACCATTAGTGTCAACTTAAGCTGTCAGCCCGCCAAGTTCGTTGGTCATCCCGCGAGTCCGACAGGGGTTGAAACCCCTGTCTAATAGCTAAAGTCCTCTCAAAGAGGACTAATGAGTTGAAAATTCTTCTCTTGAGTCCTATGCAAGAGGACTTTCGCTCCATCGGCAGGGGTTTCAACCCCTGCCGGACTATGAGTTATACCTTAAGTTCACACCAATGGCTAGAGACATACTCCCAACTTGCCTCCAATCTAAAAACTGTCCTCTCCTTTCTGAAATCCGTTTCCTAGAAAGTGTAGTTTAAATCAAGATAAGCTTATAACTCAACCGGGCTAGGTAAAAAATGATTATTGATAAACCAATGAATACTCAAAAGCCAACTTCTAATTTTTTTGGCAATGTAGGCAAAGTCGCGATCGCCCTGACAATACTCGCCGCCGGTATGGCCTTTACAAATCCTCCCAGAGACAAATACCTAACTTATGCTTCTGGTAAACTGGAAACAGAACTCGAAAGCACTGTCTGTAAAGATTCTCGCATTCCTAAAGCTCTAACCGGTGTTACAGATACTTTGATCGGCAGTTGCAAAAATTTGCTGACTTCCCAGCGCAGTACCATCGAACAATTGCTCGACAATACCACCCAGCGAGAAAATTTAGGGGTAGTCAGTATTTACACCACTGAAGTCGGCAAAAAAAGCTATCAAACAGTGGGAGTCTTTGGTAACTTTGTAAGTCTACCGCCTGCTACGAAATCAGCTCAAAATTAGCATCAAATTCAATCCATTTTATCGACCGGGTTTTGGATAAAGCCCGGTTTTTACGTAGGTGATTCTATGTAAGTAAGTCTCCCTAAATTACGCTAATTACCCTAGCTTATTCAAAATATTAAAACTTATTACAAGTCAACATTTATAGTGGAAATTAATATTAAGATGGTCGCTACTAAATCCGATCGTTGACAAATAAGCAGATGGCAGTGCAGTTAGCTCAGGGTGCAACATTTAATCTCTCTAAAGCAGCCCCGGATTTAAAAAAAATGGCGATCGCCCTTGGTTGGCAGGTGACAGAGGCAGGAGAAAACTACGATATTGATGTCTCGGCGTTCATGCTAGGTGCTGATGGCAAAATACCTAATGATGAATATTTTATCTTTTACAATAATCTCAAATCCTGTGATGGTTCCGTACTGCAATCTATTCCCGATCGCCACAAAGGAGGTAAAAAAAATAAGACGACTTATGGGGTGATTTTAGATAAAATTAATCCCCAAATTCAGGCCATAACTTTTGCAGTCACAATTCACGGTGCACAGCAAATTAATGCAAGTTTTAGCAACATCAAAAGTGCGGCAATCAAAATTTTAAATTTGGATACGGGAAAAGAACTGGTTCGATATGAATTAACCGAGAATTGGCAGCAAGAGACGGCTATAGAATTGGGCCATTTGTCTCGAAAAAATGGAGAGTGGATATTTCATGGGGTATCCCAAGGATATCAAGTAGGATTGCAGGGTTTGGTTGACAAGTATCGCCCTACAAATAGGAATAATCAGGTTCCAATTACTAATGAATTGGCGGCGGTAACAGCAGGGGATGATTTACAGTTTCCGGCTTGGGAGTTGGAGGTGGAGTCAGAGGCGGAAACTGCCGGCGAGGGGCTCTCGGTGCGATCGCCCACTCACAATCAAGTTAATTGGGTAATTCCTAAAATACCCCTAGCGTTAGCCGCAAGTTTAGGGGTTTTGGTGTTGGGAATCAGTGCCGGTGCGATCGCCTTAACTCAAGCAGCCGATTCCACACTGAAGCAATCGAAAATATTGCTAACTGAAACCCAGAATGCTGTGACAGCAACGGATGTCAATCTGCTGAGAAGTTTCCATAAACGCCTTAAAGAAGCGATCGCTTCTTTAGATAAAATTCCTAACTTACCTGGCTGTGGGTATCAACAAGCAAGGGCAGATTTGCTGCAACTTAGCCAGACTTTGGTTCCTGTTGAGCAAAATTTACAAGCCGCAGAAAGTCTCGCAACGGCGCAAAAATTGGCGATGGAGGCTGCTGTGGTTGTGCAAAAGCCTCCTCATGCTGTGGAAGTTTGGCATCAGTCCCAAGCTAAATGGCAGCAGTCGATCGCGCTTTTAGAAGCGATCGATCCACGTACACCTGTTTATAGTCTAGCTCAAAATAAGTTATCCAGTTACCGGGCGAATCAGGGTGCGATCGATCAAAGAGTTGCGATCGCTCAAAAAGCTGCAAATTTCAGCAATCAAGGTTCTTTGAAAATTCAGAAGGGAGATGTTTCAGGGGCTATTTTCAACTTTAATCAGGCTTTAGATTTGAATCCCAACATACCTCAAGCTTACCTCGGATTGGGAATCGCTAGTTCAAAACAGGGAAACAAGCAGCAGGCCATTTACAATTACGATCGAGCGCTGCAATTTAACCCTAACTTGGCAGAAGCCTATTTTGGTCGCGGTCAAGTATACTATGAATTGGGAGATAAACAAAAGGCGATCGGCAGTTACGAACAAGCTATTCGCGTTAATCCTAATTATGGTTTGGCTTATTTGGAACGAGGTGCTATTCGCTGTATGTTGGGTACAAAATCGGAAGCAGTAGCGGATTTTAACCAAGCTAAGGAACTGTTTTCCCAGCAGAGAGATGACAACAATTACCAATTAGCAAAAACCTTTATCAATGATTGTCAAGAATCCAGTGCCGACGTGGTAATTTGCGATTATCGCAGGAATGTTGACTCCTTGGGAAGACCCTGCAATCGAGGTTTTAACCCTCCGGTTATCATTAGAAGAAAATCTGCCAACAGTTCACCAAACACTGAATCTACTGATGTTAAAAGCAAGAGCAGCATCAATTCATCACCGGATACTTCTAATACCAGTAGTACCAGAACTCGCAGCCGGAGAAGAAGTAAGAGGTAGATTTCAGTCCCGTTAGTTAATAGGTGACAAAATGTGCTGGTAAGCATCGATGGTTTGTTGGGCGATCGCCTCCCAATTATAATGCTTGTTAGCGTATTCTCTGCCATTCAATCCCCGCCGTTGGCGCTCATCTGGATCGAGAAGTGCTGATTTGATTAAATGGGCGATCGCCCCAACTTCCAGAGGGCCAACCCAACCAGCTTCTGCTTGCTGTATGTCTGCGGAAATATGAACGCGATCGGAAATCACCACAGGTACACCAGCAGCCATTGCTTCTGCTACAGCAATACCAAAGTTTTCGTAATAGGAAGGCAATACAAATAAGTCAGCATTTGTCAATAGTGCAATTTTTAAATCACCGCTCACAAAGCCCGTAATTGTTGTACATTGTGCTAAAATAGAATTCTGTATTTTTAGTTTGATTCCTGTTTCATAATCGGCATCTTGGGGATTTGAACCAGCCAAAATAAAATGAAACTTGATGTGCGATTTCCAAATACTTTCTAAAGCCGGAAGTAGCAAATCCAGCCCTTTTTTCGGTTCAATGCGCGACATAAATAAGATAGTAGGTACTGAAGATGCTCGCAATTTATGAGAAAACAAACCTGCTGTCACCCCCAAGGGAATCACCAAATCCAGTGGCCTAGGCATCTTATCTGGGCCATCCAAACCAAATCTTGCTGAGATCTTAGCCTCTTCTTTACTGGTGAAATGAATAGCGGTGGCCCCTGATAAATTAGGACGTTCTAAAACAGTACCATAAATCTGTTTTAACAGCTTTTTTTTCTGTAAATCCGCCGGATCGAGCATACCGCAGGGACGGATAATATAGGGCAAATGGTGATATCTAGCAATGGTAGCAGCGAGGGTAGTTACTGGTGAGAAAAGAGCATGAATATGAGCTAGGTCAAATTTGTGTGCATGAGCATTTAACCACTGCAATAATGAGAGGGAAAATTTATATCTGCGCCAGGGAGAACAGCGAAAATAAATAATCTGATAGCCGTTTTGTTCTAGGGGTTGATTGAGAGGAACCTCTAAGGGAAGTTGACCGATATCTCCGTTAGAATTTGTGGTGATAATCGTGACATCAATGTTTTTAGCAGCGAGGGCTGCCGAAAGTCCGAGTACCATTTGACTTGGGCCGCCGTAGACGAGGGAAATGGAGGGAATAATTTGTAGAATTCGCATTGTTAGCACTTTTTGCTATAGGTAGTAAGATTAAATGAGCCCCGAAGGCGCTCTTGAGGCTAAGGAAGAACCCCCCAAGCAAGAAACCCCCCAGCCCCCCCAAGGCAGAGTGGATTGATTGTCAGAGGATGAACTTATCAATGTTTCTGAGTTACTTTTCGATTGGTCTAATCGAGAAAAACCAGTTAAATCCTTCACATAGTATGCTCAAATTGCCCTAGCGGCTTAGTTTATCTTTTCGACTATAAATCCACCCTGCTGGGGCAGGGGGGGTTGACCAATTCCCAATTCCCAATTCCCAATTCCCAATTCCCTTTACTCCAATCTAAAATCTAACATGGCATTACCTCCCGGCAGTTTCGGTTTACCACTCATGGGCGATACCCTCAACTTTTTGCGAGATTCGCAATTTGCCAAAAAACGCCACCAGCAGTACGGAAATATTTTCAAAACCAGCATTTTCGGACAGCCTACAGTCTTTATGTGCGGTCAGGAGGCGAATTTGTTTGTTTTAAGCCATGAAAATCAATATTTTGTGGTGAGTTGGCCTCCCAGCACGAAAGCGCTTTTAGGGCCACTTTCCTTGGCGCTGCAAACTGGTGCTGACCACCAAAATCGGCGTAAGTTGCTATACCAAGCATTTCAGCCACGGGCCCTGGCTGGGTACATTGAGGCCATGGAAGATATCACTCAGCGCTATTTGGAAAGGTGGACGGAAATGAGCGAGTTCGCCTGGTATCCAGAACTGAGAAATTATACTTTTGATGTTGCTGGTAAGTTGTTAGTTGGTATTGATTCTGGTTCGGAAACGGCGCTGGGAAATTATTTTGAAACTTGGTGTAATGGTTTATTTTCTATTCCTTTAAATGTCCCTTGGACTCTGTTTGGAAAAGCTAAGAATAGCAGAAATTTACTGTTAGCAGAACTGGAAAATATTATTCGCGATCGCCAACAAGGAATCCCAGGTGGTAATGATGCTTTAGGTTTGCTAATTTCGGCTCGCGATGATGAGGGAAATAGTTTGAGTGTGGAGGAGTTAAAAGACCAAGTGCTGCTGCTGTTGTTTGCGGGACACGAGACTCTAACTTCGGCGATCGCCTCTTTTTGTCTTCTCCTAGCTCAACATCCCGACGTGATGGCAAAAGTGCGAGCCGAACAACAGCAGTTCCCCACTACAGAACCGCTAACCTTAGAGCAACTCAAACAAATGACCTATTTAGAACAGGTGCTGCGAGAAGTGCTGCGTTTAGTGCCACCGGTGGGAGGTGGTTTTCGGACAGTAATTAATGCTTGTGAGTTCGGTGGCTATGAAATTCCTAAAGGTTGGAGCGTGCTTTATGAAATAAATCAAACCCATCAAGATGCCACAGTTTATCCTGAACCCGATCGCTTCAATCCCGATCGATTTAACTCCGAGCGATCGGCTAAACCTTTCACCTACGTGCCATTTGGCGGCGGTTTGCGAGAATGTTTGGGCAAAGAATTTGCCAGATTAGAAATGAAATTGTTTGCAGCGAGGATGATTCGGGAATGCGACTGGGAACTTTTACCAGATCAAGATTTGAATTTAATCAGAGTACCAACTCCCCATCCCCGCGACGGTTTGCGAGTGAAATTTCAGCGAATAATTATAAAGAAGTAGAAGAGGCAGAGCCTCTGGATATGGGTTCCCAGGCTTCAGCCTGGGAACCAGTCAAACGGATTTGATCTAACAAGGAGCTCTAAGAGCGATCGCATTTTATGAATCAACATCCAATTGCATCGGTCCCAAATACTTAGTTAAATAAGGAGAAAAAACCTCATAAATCAGAGTCAGTGGCTTACCATGATGCCAAAACAAATAGTGTCGTCCCCAAAAAGGCCCCGACTGTTCAAATGCTGACTCCAAAGCAGCCGAATTACCCAAATAAATGCCTTGCACATCCCGATACAATTCCGTCCGCAGCCGCGCTAAACTTGCCCAAATTGGCAAAGATTTATTTTCCAAATATTCGTCTACGTGACTGGCTTCCCACCAAGAAGCTGCATAGGCTAAACGCTGTCCAGAAGCAGTCCGCAGCCACACTTGTCGGCGCAGATGCGGCCCCGGAACCACCACAATCTGTTCCGGCGCGCCATCTGCATCTGCACCCACTAAGGACATATCAATGACATCAACTTCTGTGGGTTCTCTCGTCAGCAGTTGCAGGTGACGGGTGGGGGAACCGTCGCCCAGGAGCAGTATTTGCCATGCTGGTGCTAGCTTGGTGTGGGGTAAACCCTTCTGTACTGCGTCTTCTGCTCCTTGCCACAGGGGGTTGAGAGCGTGCCAGGTTCGGCTGTTTTTGGGGGTGAATGTTGCAGTCAAGGGTCTTTACAAAACTTAATTTTTTGTTTATTATAACGTTTCTCTAATCTAAAATCTATATTGCTTGATTTATTCCAGGAATAACTAATCTCTAGATTGCCATAAATAGCGAATTAAAAACTAACCATCTTCCCAAAAAACTTACTTTTGAAAAAAGTCGGGGTTCTGGGTGTATAATAGTAGACAGTGGTAATTTGTCATTTGCTGATGAAGTTGCGATCGTTCTTCTATTTTCTAATTGTCGGTGTCTTGGCGCTGTTAGCCCTGAGTGCAGGCGGTTTTTACTGGTTGACAACTCACACTCCCCTTAATTTACTCAAGGGCGGGCCGACAACTACTCCGGCTGCTGCTGTGTTTGTCTCGAAACAAGCACCTTTGTTAGCGTCAATGCTGGTAAATCCCGATCGCCTGGAATCCCTGCGACAGGTTTTTGCTACTCCCGCAGAAAGAAGCCGATCGCACGCTGAATTTGAACAAATCAAAAACAGCCTCCTCGCCAATACAAACCTCAATTACAGTCGAGATATCCAACCTTGGATAGGTGACGAAATTACCTTCGCGATCGCTACACCAGATATCGATCGCGACAGCAAAAATGGCAAACAAGCCGGGTTTTTGGTAGCCCTTTCCTCCCAAAATCCCGATCGCAGCCAGCAGTTTCTCGATTCCTACTGGCAAAAACAAGGTCAGTTTGAGCAATATAAAGGCGTTAAACTCAGTTATAAACAATTACCCGCAGTCCCGAAAAAAACTGAGCCGATCTCACCTTTGAGTCGCCTTGCTTTGCCAAGTTCCAGTTTACCCTCAAGCTTTGCTACGGCTTTACTCAGTGGCAGTTTAGATGGCAAGAATCACCAAAGTTTTGTTTTATTGGCTAATCATCCGCAGGTGCTTAGAGATGCCATAGATAACGTAGAAGTGGCAAACCTCAATCTTAACAATAAGCCAGAATATCAAAAAGCTTTGCAGCAGCTAAAACAAGGCAGAATAGCTTTAGCATTTTTCAATCTACCCCAGTCGGAAACCAAGGAAAAATCTGATGTTTCCCTTTCTTCCCTAGGGGTGGCTGTGGGAGTAAATAGACGGGGATTAGTGGCCGAAACTGCTTTAGTGACCGATCGCCAAAACAACGCAATTCCCACACTATCAGAACCTGTACAAGCCTTACAATACATTCCCTCAGCCAGCCCTTTGGCAGTGGCTAGCACCAGTTTAAACAATTTTTGGACTGAATTTTCAGCGGCTATTTCTGGCAATGCAGAAGTGTCAAAATTAGTCGATCGCACCCTCGCAGATATTCAGACAGCTTGGGGCATTAACTTACCCCAAGACATATTCAACTGGGTAAAAGGAGAATACGCTTTAGCAGTGCTTCCAAGTGCCTCAAACAGCAGCGATTGGATTTTTGTGGCTGAAACATCTGCTGATTCCCAACAGGCGATCGCCCGCTTGGACGAAATTGCCCGCAGCAAAGAATACAGCATAGGCAGTTTCACTCTCAGAAACCAAAAAATTACCGCTTGGACGCAGTTGACAACTACCCAAAATTATGGTAAGGAAACAAAGAGGAAAAGTGCGATCGAAACCGAGGCAAAAGGAGTCCGAGCCACAGTTGGTAAATACGAAATTTTCACAACCTCAGTAGAAGCAATGGACGAAGCTCTCAAAGCTGCTGAAACAGGTTCTTTGGTGGCAAATCAAGACTTTCAAACGAGTATCGAACCCTTACCGCCATCTAATGACGGCTATTTTTATTTAGATTGGCCCTCAAGCAGAGGAATTTGGGAAAAACAAATTCCGCTGTTGAGGTTAATTGAACTTTCCGCAAGACCATTGTTCGACCATTTGCGATCGCTCACAATTACTAGCACCGGAGAAACAGCAGGCATTCGCAAAGCTACCATATTTATGCGATTGTATTAGTTATTGGCAATTGGGAATTGGGAATTGGGAATTGGGAATTGGGAATTGGGAATTGGGAATTGGGAATTGGGAATTGGGAATTGGGAATTGGAAATTGAGAATTGGGAGCGGGATGCTCCCAACAACCAACAACCAACAACTAAGGAGTAACCACTACTGACTCATCCACCTTTTTTGGCTTACCAAAATAAGCTTGAAACACGTCTTTGGCGATCGGGGCCGCCGCTATAGAACCAAAACCACCATTTTCCACAACCACGGCGATCGCAATTTCTGGTTTCTCCGCAGGTCCATAGGCCACATACAATGAGTGATCCTTCTGTCCGATTACCTCCGAAGTCCCGGTTTTGCCCGCAGTCAGCGGAATGGAACCGTCATTGAGTCCCCGTCCCGTACCCTCCGTCACCACCGCCGCCAGTCCTTGCTTAATCACCTCAATCGTCCCAGGTTTAATCCCCGTAGGCACCGGTTTTGTTTCAGGTTTACCAGTCATCGAAGTCAAAAGATGGGGCTTGACACGATTACCACCATTGGCGATCGAACTCACCATCACCGCGGCTTCCAAAGGAGTCACCAACACCAAACCCTGGCCGATAGACATCGTTACCGTATCTCCCGCATACCAAGGTTCCTTATAAATTTTCTCCTTTTCTTCCGGTGTCGGCATTTGACCGTGATCTCCGCCACCAAGGCCCAAAAGCTTCAAATCCGTATCCTTGCCAATTCCCAAGCGGTGTCCCCACTTAGCAATTGCTTCGGGCCCAGCACTCATGCCGATTTGATAAAAAAACGTATTGCTGCTAAAAGCCAAAGCCTCCCGAAAGCCGATGTCACCGTAACCACCACTGTGTTCGTTAAAATCAATTCCCCCCACAGTAATGTAAGCCGAAGTGTTCAAAATAGAGTCCGGTGAAAACTTACCCGATTCCATACCAGCGACGGAAGTCACAATTTTAAAAGTGCTACCAGGGGGATAGCCTTGCATGGCTCGATTCAAGAAGGGATTTTCCAAATCTTGGAGATTTTGCCAATCTTCCTTGGTGATTTTTCGCGTAAACAGATTGGGGTCAAAAGTAGGGTGGCTGGCTAACACTAATACTGCACCAGTTTTCACGTCCAGGGCTACTACTGCCCCCCGTCGATTCCCCAGGGCGTCTTCAGCCGCTTTTTGCATCTTGAAATCTATAGTTAGCTGCACTGTTTCACCTGGTTTCGGAGGTGTCTCTCCGATCAGGCGCAGTTCTTGATTTTGGGCATTCGTCTCGATCAGTCGATAGCCCCAAACTCCGGCAATCTTGCTGTTAGAACTCGCTTCTATGCCCATTTGACCCACAATCATTCCCATCGGATATTCTGGATGAGTTTTCAAGTCTGCTTCGGTAGCTTCGCCAATATATCCGAGAACGTGAGCAGCTAAACTGCCTTCTGGATAGAAGCGTCTGGCTTCGGGGCGCACTTCCACTCCTCGCATTTGTCCCACCAGTTCTGCTAGTGGCACAAATACCTCTGGCGGCATTGCTTGTCTAAGTCGTACCGGTCTGTAGGATGAAGGATCGACTTGTTTTAATTTTTCGAGAATTTCCTGGGCTGGGATTTTCAGCAGCGGACTTAACTTGTCTGCTGTTACTTTCCACTGTTCCGGCGTTTGTTCTTTGGGCCACAAATAGATCGATCGAGCTAAATTGTTCGCAGCTAGCAGTTTACCTTGGCGATCGACTATATGTCCGCGATTGGCTGGTTTTGGCACTTCCCGAACTCGATTGTTTTCGGCTCGTTCCCGGTTTTGTTTCCCTTCCACCAGTTGCAATTGCACCAGCCTACCGACGTGCAGACTCAGCAAACCTGTTGCAATCAACATCAAGACGATCGCCCGCTGTATCGGACGGGACTGTTTCCTAGGAGTTTCCCCCAGGGTTAGGTCAGAAGCGCGAAATCCAGATATGGCAGAAATTTGTCGTTGCATAATTATATAGGTAGATGTCACATCCTAGATGTTAGATAACTAATTATTAACTATGAAAGATCCCGCAGGGGAAATTTGACTACTGACTGCGGGTTCCTGACAAATGAATAACTTCCCAAATAGCCAGAAATAGCCAGGAAAATTAACAGCGGGGTTTCACCCTTGGGGGATTAAGCCCTCTCGTGCCACCCATAAGTAATAATACCAAAAGTTGTGTTAATCAGGAACTCAGCACTCAAAACAAGCCCAAAAGTATCCAAAGCAGGATCTTTGGTGCACTGTTAACTGTTGAATGGTCAAATATTTGGTGATTCGGTTTACACCATCGGCAGCTATCTTCCCCCATCCGGTAAAATAAAATGGCGTGTTTAACCAAAATTGGTAACTCCGAAAGTGCTAAAGACTCTTAGAGCTGACTTCAGTATTATTTTCGATCGAGACCCTGCTGCTCGCAACTGGCTGGAAGTTTTGTTTTGCTACCCTGGTCTTCAGGCCCTGGTATTCCACCGCATCGCACACTGGCTGTACTTGGTCGGAATTCCCTTCATCCCCCGCTTGATGTCCCACCTGGCTCGCTTTTTTACCGGAATTGAAATTCACCCTGGGGCAACAATCGGTAAAAGCGTTTTCATTGACCACGGTATGGGAGTAGTCATCGGCGAAACCGCGATAGTCGGCGATTTTGCCCTCATTTACCAAGGAGTTACCCTCGGTGGTACTGGCAAAGAAAGTGGCAAGCGTCACCCTACTGTCGGCGAAAACGTAGTTATCGGTGCTGGTGCTAAGGTACTGGGCAATCTTCAAATTGGCAATAATGTCCGCATTGGCGCAGGTTCCGTCGTGCTCCGGGACGTACCATCTGATTGTACAGTGGTAGGGATTCCCGGCCGCATAGTTTATCGATCGGGAGTACGAGTCAATCCCCTAGAACACGGTAGTTTACCAGATTCTGAAGCTGTGGTGATTCGCTCTTTAGTCGATCGCATCGAATCCCTCGAACAGCAACTTAAAAGTTTGCAAACTCAACAGCCTGTTTCCTTCAAATCCGAACCAAATTCTCACAATTTCCATTCAACATTCCCAACTTTACATCAAACCACTAATTTAGCCCTAGCCGAAACAACTAAATTAGCTGTTGCTAGCACTTGTCAGTTAAAAGATAAAGCAATTCAAGAATTTTTCGACGGCAGTGGCATCTAACCATTGGGCATTGGGCATTGGGCATTGGGCATTGGGCATTGGGCATTGGGCATTGGGCATTGGGAATTGGGCAACCTCCCCCCAAGGGGGGAAGAGAATTAGGCATTGGAAGCAACCAATAACCAATAACCAATAACCAATAACCAATAACCAATAACCAATAACCAATAACCAATAACCAATAACCAATTCTTTCAAGGATTAACCTCGCGCGCCGACCAATTTCCCTCCCCATCCCGCCCATAAAGCAACCTATTCTGGGGGGCACCTCGCAACTCCAACAAATCCACAGTTTCCGGTTCCAACAACAGCAAACAAAAATTAGACAGAGGCTCGATCGCATCTGGGACAGTAGGTTCAAAAGCGCTGGAAACAGCCCTATTTGCCCCTGGATGCGGCCAATCAAATTGCACCCGCGCCGCCTCAGAAATTTCCTGCCAAGCCCTTCTACGCGACGCACAAAGTGCAGAATCTGGATGTTCTGCACTTACCAACACAAGCTTTCCAGCAATCCGAAATTGTTCGCGAGTTTGCGGGAAATACCAACAAATCTCCCCCCAAGGATAGAAATTAATTTCTTCTACCTTTTGACTCCGAATATCTGTAATAAACTGTAACTGGTTGGTATCTTCCAAAAACCCTCTAAACACAACCGTGCGGTTGGCTGGACGCCCGTCAGCCCGGACTGTTGCTAGTTGTAAGTATCGGGAAACAGGAAGACTCCGATTGCGATGGAGAGTACCAGCAAGATGCGATCGCCAAGGTGCTAAAGTCATAACAAAAGGAAGAAGGAAGAAGGAAGAAGGTCCTTGGACTACGCTCAGGAAGCGGGAAGAAGGAATCAAGCCCTTGAGCAAAGGTGAGTCGATAAGAATAAAAAATAAAAATACAGTTTTTGTAAATTTACCATCCTCCTATTCATAATTTTATGTCAAATTCACTCTTAAAATACAAAAGTATTCAAACTCCCCACAGCGGCTATCACTGGGACGGCAGTTACCGTCGCTTTTTTGAAGGTTGGTACTATCGCATCACCTTACCAATCCACCAACAATCCTTTGCATTCATGTACTCCATCGAAGACCCCAGAGGCGGTCAACCTTACAGCGGCGGTGTCGCTCAAATTCTCGGCCCCAAAGACGAATATTTGTGTCGCACTTTCCCCGATGTAAACAAATTTTGGGCAGATAGAAACAAACTGGGATTAGGACATTGGGGCAAAACAGATTTACAAATCAAACCCGAATATTTAGCACCACAAGCATTTGATAACCACATCGAAGAAGGCTATCAAGCTACAGCCACCTTGCATCAAGGTTATTTACACGACCCAGGAAGTGGCAAACACTGTTATTGGCAGTATGAAATTAAACCAATTTACGGCTGGGGAAACTCCGATTCCATCCAGAAATCTACCGCAGGAATGCTATCTTTTCTGCCCATATTTGAACCCGGTTGGCAAATTTTAATGTCCCACGGTTTAGCCACAGGCTGGATAGATTGGAACGACCAACGCTATGACTTTACAGAAGTTCCAGCTTACAGCGAAAAAAATTGGGGCGGTGCTTTCCCTCAAAAATGGTTTTGGATTAATTGCAATTGTTTTCAAGGCGAATCAGATTTAGCTTTAACTGCCGGTGGTGGCAAACGAGGCGTTTTGTGGTGGATGGAATCGGTGGCAATGATTGGTATCCATTATCGAGGAAAATTCTATGAATTTGCACCTTGGAATTCCCAAGTTAGTTGGCATATTGAACCTTGGGGATACTGGAAAATGCAGGCAAAAAATAGTCAATTTGAAGTTGAGTTAATTGGCACTACCAATACTCTAGGTACCTATGTCCGAACTCCTACAGCCAAGGGGATGGCTTTTTGCTGCCGGGATACGACGCACGGTGAATTGCGGCTACAACTGCGAGAATTTTTGGGGGGAAATATTGACAAAAGTGGCAAGCAGCGTTCTAGAATTATTTTAGAGGCTGAAAGTTCTTTGTGTGGTTTGGAAGTTGGGGGCGGGCCTTGGGATGAAGTTTGGCAATTTTAGATTTGAGATTGCAGAATTTATAAGCCTATTTTCTCCCAGTGCGCGTAGGCGCACTTCGTTTGTATAGTAGCGACTTACAGTCGCCATAATTAAGTAAGAGTTACCTGATAATTAAATCCCATGCTCAAATCATTTCGATCGCAATTAGTGCAATTCTACCGCAGCCAGCGGTTCCCACAAACCTTAAAGCTAATTTTAGGGTTAATTCTCTGTTTTGGCACTCTATTAATTCCTGCGACAATTGCCAATGCAGGAGATTTATCACGCCAACCCATCACCGAAATTAGTGTGAGTTTGGGCAGTGAAACTGGGGAACTCAAATTTTTTCCCAATCTGCTAGAATTTGATTCTGGGAAACGTTATAAGTTAGTTCTGAAAAATCCCAGTTCGCAGAAACATTATTTTACTGCTAAAAACTTTGCTGATGCGAGTTGGACACAAAAAGTAGAAGCTGGGAAAGTGGAAATTAAAGGAGCTATTCACGAGTTGGAACTTAAACCCGGAGCTATGGCAGAATGGGTATTTATCCCCATGAAGTCGGGAACTTACAACCTTCGATGTACGGTAGCCGGACATACAGAGGCGGGAATGATTGGCAAAATTGCGATCGCCCCTTGAAATCCCATATCCCAGTTAATGTTAACATCCACTTAAGCGGACTCCAACGGTGCCATCGTCAGTCCAGCGCGGCTCAACTGCATATGATAAAGTTCTGCTTGCTCTTGTGGGCCAACCCACACAGTAGCTTGTCCTTCGTGATGGATTTGATTAGCAAGTTCCCAGGCTCTATCGCTTGTCATCCCTGGAATATATTTGGTCAAACATTCAACAACGTGCTGGAATGTATTGAAATCATCGTTGAGAACAATTACCCGATAATTTGGATAAGGCTTGCGGGTAACTTGACTCGATCGAACTGGAGCTATGGTCGGTGAAGAAGTCATCGCGCGAACAGCCACTGAAACTACAAACAGCATAAAAAATTTACCCTTACTATTCTAACACGATCTCAGCCGATTTTAAATTTTAAATTTGAGATTGGACAATTACTCCCACGGCTCAATCTGCGTGGCTGTGAAGTTGACAAAAAGGCAGTCACTTTTTACAGAGTGACTGCCTCTAGGACTATTTTAGACTTTTGCCAACAGCGCGATCGCCGAGGGCAAAACCTCTACTAAGCCGCAGCCAAATTTGCTGCTGCAAAATCCCAATTAGCCAAGTTATCCAAGAAATTAGCAATGTAGTCAGGACGGCGGTTTTGGAAGTCCAAATAGTAAGCGTGTTCCCACACATCCAAAGTCAGCAATGGGATTTGACCATGGGCCAAAGGAGTATCGGCGTTGGCAGTTTTGGTAACTTTCAAAGTGCCATTGTCTAAAACCAGCCAAGCCCAGCCACTACCGAACTGAGTTGTCGCAGCAGCCTTGAATTCTTCTTTGAATTTATCGAAGCTGCCGAAGTCAGCGGTGATTTTGTCAGCTAAAGCTCCCGTCGGAGTGCCACCACCACCTGGTTTGAGAGAATTCCAGAAAAAATTGTGGTTCCAAACTTGACCTGCATTGTTAAAAATGCCTGCTTTGGATGAGTCTTTGGCAGATTCCTTGACAATCTCTTCGAGAGATTTGCTGGCAAGTTCAGTGCCTTCAATCAGTTTGTTGAGGTTGGTCACGTAAGCAGCGTGATGCTTGTCGTGATGGAACGAAAAGGTATTGGCCGACATATGACCTGACTCTAGAGCGTCAGCGGCGAAGGGTAACGGTGCAAGTTCAAATGCCATTGTGTTCAATCCTCTCTGGATTACTTTTAGTTTTTGGGTTGACTCTCAGGCTTTTGTATGATTAGAGCCTTTAGTCCCTAGCCTGAGTCGATCAAGCTATTTGACACTCCCCTGCCTAAAGGCGAGGGGATTCTTAATTCAGCGACTGACCTTTAAGTGTTACGTCCTTTCGGCAATACTCAAACCTTTTAACCGTGGAAATTCCACCAATTAACGAGCCTGATTCGCAGCCACCCCAGAGGGTCTATCTCCAAAAGCTTACTAGGATACTGACCTAGAGTTTGGGTGTGCCCCACCCTACTTAACAAGACTAGAATAGTTTGTTTTTCTGGTTTTGAGACTGTGTTAAGCCTCTAGCTGTTTAAAGAGTTTTCGCCGCTCTTTGCCCCCCCGTTTATGCCTAAAAGTGTGTCTCATGTCCCGTTTCACGATGGCAAAGGAGTTTAACCTCGACTATTGCAGTATACTACGATTACTGGAATTGGCAGAAGTTTTAGGAATAAATTAAAGCCGTCCTAAAAGGACGGGGTTTTAGACCCGACTCCTTTGATAACAATTACAGCATTTAAGCATTTTCAGTTCTGGCTTTTACCTGTAAAAACTTTCAAACGCCCGCATTGAATACCATAAAGCTTGCCAAAATGTCAACCCACCTGCGATGTACCTAAAAGTTTGTGTAAAATTTTAAAGTGACGCAAGTTTTATCATGGTTATAAATAAATTAAACCATTGTCTTGTCAAATATCAGCTCTATTTAACTTAAGCTGTAAACAAGTCAAACAAGTCGCAGGAGCCATCCATGCAAAAGCCTTTAAACAACTCCACGAGCCAGACCTCACCATGGTTAAATCTGAAACTAATTGTTAGCGCTCTGGAAACAGTCCAAGACTTAATTGTAATTTCCTTATGTATCGGTTTGTTCTGCTTCATGGTGCTGGAACTTCGAGAAATGTTTTTCTCCCTGTTGCCTCCGTTGAATTTCAAGCAAGTGACTGCTGATATTCTATTTCTATTAGTTTTAGTTGAACTATTTCGATTATTAATTATTTACTTGCAAGAGCAGCGAGTTTCCATTGGTGTTGCTGTGGAAGTTTGTATTGTATCAGTTTTGCGAGAAGTAATCGTGCGGGGAGTGCTGGAGACACCCTGGGTTCAGATATTATCTACAGGTGGATTTTTGCTAGTTTTAGGAATGTTGCTGGTAATCCGAGTCTGGTTGCCGCCAACCTTTGAGGGAATTGACCCAGAACGGCGGATGTCTAGGAGCAATAGAAATCTTTACGACGAGGAATAAAATCCTGACTACGCACCTATTTGTCCTGGATGCGATCGCTTTGCTAGTCAGGGATTGAGTCTCGAATGCTCAATTTTTGACTAGCAACCTATTTAATTCGTATGATTCCAGGTAATACAATATTATCTCTGAGCTTGCAACTCACCCAACTTTGCCAGGACTTCTTGAGAGTGAATTGCCGGATTAATCTTCACAAAAGTTGCCCGCAAAATGCCCTTTGGATCGATAATAAAACTGTGCCGTGCCGAGATAAAACTCATCCAAGAACCGTAAGCTTTACTCACTTTTCCGTCCGTATCAGCTAACAGGGGAAATTTCAAACCTTCCGAATCACAAAATTCGGCGTGGGAATTGACATCATCAGCGCTAATGCCGATAATGCGAGCATTTTTCGCCAAGTATTTGGGCAAGTCTTGCTGGAATCTGCGCGCTTCTATCGTACAACCGGATGTAAAATCTTTGGGATAGAAATAAACTACCAGCCACTTACCGCGATAATCGGAGAGAGAGACTTGTCCGCCACCGCTATTAGTCGGTAAAGTAAACTGCGGTGCTGGTTGATTCACCTGGGGAAGCTTGCCACCAAGGGCGGCAGCGGGGGCTGCAAAATTAAAACTTAAAACAACTAGACAAATTGCCACGAAAGTGCTAAAAAAGTAGCGGCGGGAGAGCATAATTTTAGAACTAGAACTGTACTTAACACAAGTTAACAGTTTTCTGATTAAATAGGTAGGGGCAATTTGTGGATTATTCCTAGATTGTTCCGAAAAGCTAAATATCACTCACTAAAATAGCAATTTACTTATGGCCGCTGCACTCCCGTTATCAGGCAAAGCTACTGTAGTCCAGGTAATTAATGGTCAACCCGTTGCGATCGAAGTTGATGGCACTAATGCCCCAATTACCGCAGGCAATTTTGTAGACTTAGTTGAGCGTGGCATCTACGACGGGGTGATGTTTCACCGAGTTGTGCGTCAACCCACTCCTTTTGTGGTGCAAGGTGGCGATCCGCGCAGCAAAGATACCACAATTCCGGCAAGTCAATTAGGAACGGGTAATTTTATTGACCCGGATACCAATCAGGCCCGTTTTATTCCTTTGGAAATTAAGCCCCAAGGAGCTACCGAACCTGTTTACAACCAAGTTCTTACCCAAACTCCGCAGTTACAGCACACTGTCGGGGCTGTGGCCATGGCTCGTGCTACTGCTTTGAATACGGCTTCTTCCCAGTTCTATTTTGCTTTGGATGATTTGCCGTTTTTAGATGGTAATTATGCTGTTTTTGGCTATGTTACTCAAGGTTTTAATACGGTAAATGCGGTGCAGCAGGGCGATCGCATTTCTAGCGCTAAAGTTGTTCAAGGAATCGTCCCCAGTCGGGTTTCTAGTATCATTAGCGATGTTACTTTACTGAACAATTTCGTTAATACTACCAATCTGGTCAATCTGCCTTTGCGATCGCTCAAATTGGCCAACACCCCCAATAACTATCAAGTCACTTCCCAAGATTTTCAGCAAAATCCCAGCGGTGTACTGGGAGGTAGTGCCAGCGATCGCATAACTGGTTCACCAACCAATGATGCAATTAATGGTGGCCAAGGCAATGATACCATCAGTGGTGAAGTTGGTGACGACTTTTTGCGAGGTGGCAAAGGTAATGACTTAATTAGCGGTGGTGTTGGCAACGATATTTTGATTGGAAATCTGGGTGACGATAATCTCAATGGAGATGCTGGTAACGACTTTTTGCGAGGTGGCAAAGGTAACGATGTTTTAATTGGTGGTGATGGCAACGATATTTTAATTGGAGATGCAGGTGCTGATACCCTGACCGGTGGTGCAGGTGGTGATACTTTTGTTCTAATTACTGGTAACAATATACCTGTGGATAATACGAGCGATCTAATTCTTGATTTTGTACCAGGAGAAGATCGCATTGGCATTACCAGCAGTTTATCCAGCATTGCATTTACTGCCTCTGGAAGCAACACTCTGATTCAATTGGGAGGGGCAACTTTGGCAACAGTTCAAAATGCCACCCCTACCGCAGTTCAAAACGCGGCGTTTGCCATTAACTTTGCTACTATTTCTCGTCCCAATGACTTGCCAGTCGGTGATGCAGCTTTTAGAATTGGCTAAGTTGGCGATCGCTCTGAGAACCCCGGCTTTTTTTAAGAAGTCGGGGATGTAGGTAAATCTAGTACCATAATTCTGTAATTTTAGCAACTGCTTCGTGATAATCTTCTATTTTATCCTGAGCCTTAAACAGCTCTGCTGATTTCTGAAAATCCTCAAATCCTCCGGGAATATCTTTCAATTTATATTTAGCTATTCCACGGTTAAAATAAGCTTTACCAAAATCAGGTGCGATGCGAATTGCTGAATCAAAATCTGCCATTGCCGCCACATAATCATCTATTTTTAAGTAGATAGTGCCACGTCGAAAGTAACTTTTGCCTGTATAGGGATTAAGTAGCACAGCTAAACTATAATCGGCGATAGCTGCGGGATAATCTTCTAAGCGAGTTAGCATAAATCCCCGATTGTTGTAATACTTATCTCGTTCGGGATTAATACCAATGGCTGTGGTTAAATCTTCTAAAGCTAATAGTTTATAACCTAATTTGTAACGGGTTATGCCTCGGTCATTATAAGCGGGAGCGAAGTCAGGATTTATTTCCATAGCGCAGCTAAAATTTTTTACCGCACCGTGCAAGTCGCCGTCTTCTAAATTTTTCAAACCATCAAGGTAAAAATTTTTAGTCTTAGCATTTAAGATTTCTGACTTTCGCGAATCAGAAGTACAGTCAGACAATAATTTGTCCGCCAGATTAGTTAATCCTAAAAAATCCATCGAATTTACAATACTTGTGACAATTAATCTGCTGGGAAGGATGGCGATAGTGGGCATAGGAAAGCGAGGATTTAACTGTACTCTTTTATTTTCTGCGATTTTGTAGCTTTAGGCAGTGATATTAATACTGTCAGGATGGTGATTATATTGATGAGATGCGGTGATGGTTGGGTATTGACTTGTGTGAGGAGATTTGGCCTTAGTGAGTGAGGCAGATCACAACTCAGGGCAATTTCCCCCAGAGACTATCTAGTCTAGCCTTTGCAGGTAATGGGTCCGATCGGGTGCTGCAATCCATCTACACACCTCAACCAACAGAATACCCAGATATCCTAGTGCTTACAGAATTCGGGGATATAACAGCAGAATTACTTTTCAGTAAAATTTCTGATGAAAGTTGCGCATTATTTGCTATAATTTAATTATTCCTTAAGAATCTATTGCTCAACTTAGTGTCAATGAAAATAGTTCTGAAGTTAAAAAAAATCGTGGTGACAATAGGGGCGATCGCCCTATTCACTCTTTGTTTAACTCCTCCAGCGATGGCGGCTAATGCTCAGGATATTAGTCAAATAGAAAAAGATAATTGGTGCGTCAGCTTTTTGTGGAAGCAATGCGATTTAAGCGGTGCTGATTTAAGCGGTGCTAATCTCCAAGACGCTAACCTCAGCGGTGCTAATTTAAGCGGAGCAAACTTGTCCGGCGCTAACTTAAAAAATGCCGACCTTTCTGATGCCGATCTCACTGGTGCCAACTTAGCAAATTGTGATATTTTTGGCACAGACCTCAGTAAAGCTAACTTGACCGCAGCTAATTTAAATCATAGTCGATTGTGGGATGCAAATTTGACTTTAGCCAATTTGACTATGGCAAATTTAAAAAATGCGAATGTTTTAGATTCTCGACTCTGGGGAACAAATCTCACCAAAGCTAATTTAACTGATGCTACGCTCCATGGCGCTGATTTGCAATATGCCAATTTGGCTGACAGTAATTTAACGGGTGCGGACTTGCAAAGCTTCTTGTTCAGAGGTTATAAACAACTAACGAACCTCAGTAATGCTAATTTAGAAGGTGCGGTTTTAACGAGAGCTAATCTCGAAGGTGTCTTACTTTCGGGGGCGGTGATGCCTGACGGTTCTATTAATGACGAAGTTGCGATTAATTTCAAGTCTAGTTCCTGGGATTAATGTCGATAATAACCAAGCTACCAGTGCCACTTTTTTGGGGTGCGGTCTACTTTTTTCCTGTTAGGTAGTCAATCAATTTATCTAAGATTTATATTTTTTAACCGAAGTACACCCTATCTGTTACAATTTTAAATAAACCCAGAACAGCACCAAACACTCGTAATGGAAACCCTGCAAAACAAAATTTACGAACTAGCACAATTTGCTAATACTTTAGTCAACTCTCAACTTACACACCTCAGTTTCGTTAGCGTCGGAGTCATCTTTTTGGCTGGGTTGCTAACGAGCTTAACTCCCTGTATGCTTTCCATGTTGCCGATTACCATCGGCTATATCGGTGGCTACGAAGCCAAAAGTCGTCTCCAAGCTGCTACTCAGTCGGCTTGGTTTTCCCTAGGATTGGCGACAACTCTTGCTGGTTTGGGTATTTTAGCTTCATTTGCTGGGCAGGTTTATGGCAAAATAGGCATAGGTTTGCCGATCGTTGTCAGCATTATTGCTATTTTAATGGGGCTGAATTTACTGGAAGCTTTACCTTTGCAAATGCCCTCTTTTGACGCTGTGGCTTTGGTGCCGAAGAATTTGCCCGCTGGAGTGCGATCGTACTTATTGGGCTTAACTTTTGGTTTAGTAGCCTCTCCGTGCAGCACTCCTGTTTTGGCTACCCTCTTAGCTTGGGTTTCCAAGACTGGAGATACATTTTTAGGTGGTGTTTTGTTACTGTTTTATGCTGCGGGCTATGTGGCTCCTTTGATTATAGCCGGAACTTTTACTGCGAGTATTAAAAAGTTGTTGGAATTGCGCCGTTGGTCTAGTTGGATTACGCCTGTTAGTGGTATTTTATTGGTAGGATTTGGCGTTTTTTCTCTGCTTTCTCGCTTACTTCCTGCTTGAGTTTTTTAGTCAGGATTTGACCTAGGGTTTCAACATATAGTAATCACGGCGGCATGGGTGAAGTTTTTTTTACGAACCGCGAAGACGCGAAGAACACGAAGGAAGAAAGGAAAGAGTAGGAAATGTAAGTTGATAGATTTGTCTGAGCCAAATAATCTAGCGGTTCTCAAGTAGTTGAGGTGCGTTAGCTAAAAATTACCAATTACCTATTACCAATTACCAATGACATCTAAAGAATTATTTCTATCTAAGTTATCGGACTGGGCGACTGCTCCTCAAAGGTTTTTTAAGCGAGAAGTTTTACCCGTACTGGCTGATTTGCGGTTGGCAATTATTTTGTTGTTGGCGATCGCCTTTTTTAGTATTTCTGGCACTGTGGTCGAGCAAGGTCAATCTGTGGCTTTTTATCAGTCCAATTATCCAGAACACCCGGCTCTTTTTGGATTCCTGACTTGGAAAGTTTTACTAATTGCAGGATTAGATCATGTATACCGCACTTGGTGGTTTTTGTCAATCCTGATTTTGTTCGGAAGCAGCTTGACGGCTTGTACTTTTACTAGACAGTTTCCGGCGCTAAAAGCCGCCCGTCGCTGGAAATTTTATGAAGAACCGAAGCAGTTTGAAAAATTAGCCCTGAGTGCGGAGTTGGGAACTGGTTCTTTAACTTGTTTAGAAGAACTTTTGCAGCAAAAAAAATATCTGGTGTTTCGAGAAGGAGAGAAAGTTTATGCTCGTAAGGGCATAATTGGTAAAATTGGCCCGATTATTGTTCACGCTAGTATGCTGATTATTTTAGCTGGGGCGATTTGGGGTACGATGACTGGTTTTATGGCTCAAGAAATGGTTCCGAGTGGTGAAAATTTTCAGGTGCAGAATATCACGGATACGGGACCTTGGGCGGGGCCGCAAATACCGAAGGATTGGTCGATGCGTGTCAATCGGTTCTGGATCGATTATACTCCTAGTGGTGCGATCGACCAGTTTTATTCTGATTTATCAGTTTTGGACAAAGCAGGTCAAGAGGTCGATCGCCAAACTATTCATGTTAACAAGCCTCTGAGATACCGAGGAGTGACTTTTTATCAAGCAGATTGGTCGATCGCTGCTGTGCGGGTTCGCCTCAACAAAAGCCCGGTTTTGCAACTACCAATGGCTCAGTTAGATACTCAAGGTAAAGGCCGGATTTGGGGCGCTTGGATTCCTACTAAACCTGATTTGAGTGCTGGTGTTTCTCTGTTAGCTAAAGACTTGCAAGGAACTATGTTAGTTTATGGCATGGATGGCAAGTTGTTAACTACTGTTCGCGCTGGTAGTGCTATAGAAGTTAATGGAGTGATGCTGACAATTGATGAAGTTGTTGGTAGCACGGGATTACAAATTAAAGCCGATCCGGGAATTCCGATTGTTTATACTGGCTTTGGGTTGCTGATGTTGAGCGTGCTGATGAGCTATCTGTCTCACTCCCAGATTTGGGCTTTGGAAACAGAGGGCAAACTTTATGTTGGTGGCCGGACTAATCGGGCTCAGGTGACTTTTGAAAGAGAGGTTGTGGAGATTTTGGATAAGTTAGCTGCATCGAAACAACAGGTTGAACCAAGTGCGATCGCCCCGACTTCTTTAGCTAATCAAAACTAATTTTAGGGCCACTAACGCTCACTTTCTGGCTTTCTCAGGACATACCCACGGGGACCAAAAACCCGGTTTCTCCATCAACATCTATGGAAAAAGGGAATATTTGTGGAAGAAACCGGGTTTTTTGCCTAAATCCTCTTTTTTTGATTCTATTGCTGAACTAGCTTGCGAAGTTGTTGAGGGCGGGTATCCGATGTTACCGGGGGGCGATCGCCCCATCGCTCTCCGGTAATTTCCCATAACATCTAAAGATATAGGCGATCGATACTACAATCCCATTCAATGTCCCACAGTGGCTGCTAGAATGCCAAAAAAATTGAAATTAATGTTCGATCCGTGCCAATATTAAGGAATTGTTAAGTTATGCGACGGTTTCGCAAACAAAACTTCCCGCACCAATAGTCCCGCAAATCCACCGTTCCCATTAGGAGCCAACCCATCTATGATTCCCAACCATTCCTTCGCGGCTGACGAGCATTCTAGCAAACCTGACAAGCCCGAGGAAGCTTGCGGCGTTTTCGGTATCTACGCACCTGGTGAAGATGTCGCCAAGTTGACCTATTTTGGTTTGTATGCGTTGCAGCACCGAGGCCAGGAATCCGCAGGCATTGCCACCTTTGATGGCGATCGAGTATACCTGCACAAAGACATGGGACTGGTTTCCCAAGTCTTCAATGAATCTAGTTTAGGTCACTTGCCCGGTAATTTAGCCGTAGGTCATACTCGCTACTCTACTACTGGCTCGTCGCGGGTTGTCAACGCTCAACCTGTGGTCGTCGAAACTCGTTTGGGAAGTCTGGCTCTAGCACATAACGGGAATCTTGTCAATACCAAAGAATTGCGGGAAGAATTGCTGTCTCGGAACTGCGAGTTTGTGAGCACGACTGATTCAGAGGCGATCGCCGTGGCGATCGGTTCCCAGGTAGACAAGGGTAAAGATTGGCTCGAAGCAGCCATCAGTGCCTTTGGGATGTGCCAAGGAGCCTTTAGTTTGACCATCGCCACCCCCAAAGGTGTCATGGGTGTCCGCGACCCTCACGGAGTGCGCCCCTTGGTAATTGGCACTCTCCCGACAAATCCGGTACGGTATGTTTTGGCATCGGAAACTTGCGGATTAGATATTATCGGTGCGGAATTTTTGCGCGACGTAGAACCGGGAGAATTAGTTTGGATCACAGAGGAAGGTATGGCTTCCTTTCACTGGAGTCAGCAACAAAAACGCAAACTTTGCATCTTTGAAATGATCTATTTTGCTCGACCCGATAGCATGATGGAAGGTGAAAGTTTGTACAGCTATCGCCTACGAATCGGCCGTTTATTAGCAGCCGAATCTCCGGCAGATGCTGATATAGTCATCGGCGTTCCTGATTCGGGAATCCCAGCGGCGATCGGTTTTTCTCAAGCTTCCGGCATTCCCTACGCGGAAGGATTGATTAAAAATCGCTACGTCGGACGCACTTTTATTCAGCCTACTCAAACCATGCGGGAGTCAGGAATCCGCATGAAACTAAACCCTCTGCGAGATGTGTTGGAAGGAAAACGGGTGATCATTATCGATGATTCCATCGTCCGTGGCACTACCAGTCGCAAAATTGTCAAAGCCTTGCGGGATGCTGGTGCTACCGCAGTTCACATGAGAATTTCTTCGCCACCTGTGACTCATCCTTGTTTCTACGGCATTGACACCGACAATCAAGATCAGTTGATTGCTGCTACTAAGTCTGTCGCTGAAATCGCCGCTCAAATTGAGGTAGATTCTTTGGCTTTCTTGAGTTGGGAAGGAATGCTGAAAGCCACTAATGAAGATACGAACAGTTTCTGTTCTGCGTGTTTTACGGGCGATTATCCGATCGAGGTTCCAGAATTGATTAAACGAGCGAAGCTAATATTAGAAAAAGCTGCAACTTAGCAGAAGTCATTAGTCAGTAGTCAGTAGTCAGTAGTCATTAGTCATTTGTTAATTGCTACCAATGCCCGATGCCCAATACTTCGGCTACGCTCAGCACAGGTGCCCGATGCCCTTCTGCCATAACTTATTGCCAGACTGTGTGTAGAAATGTTAAATTAACTTAGCTCTGCCACTGGCAGACTGGAGATAGTCCCTCCAAAACCTCACTCTCAGATCGAAGTCGCATTTCGCACTTCCAACGGGCACAGGAGATTTTTTCAGATAACAGGGTCGATCGCACAAATTTTCCCCCTACCAGCATTCCCCAAGCCACTGGGCTGGAGAATCGCCGACGGATGATTTCCTGCGAACTAAATAACTTTAGAAACCCTTACTGAGTATAAATTATGGCTCCTTGGAGCCAAAGTGACTGATAAGTAACGAAATGCGGTTTCTCAAGTCAGCTTAAATCGGAAACTTCGTGCAATTAAATACAGTTCTCAATCAGCCGAGCGATAAAAGCTCATCCTCTCGTACAACAGAGTTACCTTTTACTCTTGCTGATATCAAATCAGCCATTCCAGCCCATTGTTTTGAACCCTCGGTTGGGAAATCCCTTGCTTACTTCTTCTTGGATCTTGGAATCATCGCAGGTTTATATGCGATCGCCTATACCCTTGATTCCTGGTTCTTTTATCCCATATTCTGGTTAATGCAGGGAACCATGTTTTGGGCATTGTTTGTAGTCGGCCACGACTGTGGACACGGTTCCTTCTCCAAGAGCAAATGGCTCAACAACCTGATCGGACACCTTTCCCACGCTCCAATTCTCGTACCCTTCCACGGTTGGCGGATCAGCCACAGAACCCACCACGCCAATACAGGTAGCTTAGATACTGACGAAAGCTGGTATCCAGTGTCCGAGAGCAAATACAATCAAATGCCCTGGTATGAAAAGCTCGGACGCTTTTATTTGATGTTATTTGCCTACCCAATTTATCTGTTTCGTCGATCGCCCGATCGGGTAGGTTCTCACTTCATGCCCAGTAGCCCGATTTTCCGTCCTTCCGAAAAATGGGATGTATTAACCAGCACAGCATCCTTAGTAGTAATGGTCGGATTTTTGGGTGCGTTAACCTATCAATTTGGTTGGCTGTTTTTACTCAAGTTCTACTTGGTTCCCTATGTAATTTTCGTGATGTGGTTGGATTTGGTAACATTCCTGCACCACACTGAGCCGGATATCCCCTGGTATCGTGGAGATGATTGGTACTTCTTGAAAGGTGCCTTATCAACGATCGATCGGGATTATGGCATCATCAATCCTATCCATCACGACATCGGCACCCACGTAGCCCACCATATTTTCTCGACAATGCCACACTATCACTTGAAGGAAGCAACCGAAGCCATCAAGCCAGTGTTGGGCGATTATTATCGCAAGTCAAGCGAGCCAATTTGGAAGAGCTTTATTCGCTCTTACTGGGATTGTCATTTTGTTTCCGATACAGGATCTAAAGTGTACTACGAATCGCCTAACAGTCGGAGTTCTACCCAAGTGAAGTAAATCCACTAGGACTTACCAAAAACCCCGGTTTCTGAACCTAAATTTGTCATTTCAAATTGATAAAAATGTGAAGAAACCGGGCTTTTTATATCGTTTCCGGCTACATCGGAATTGATATTATTTTTTATATTTAAAATAGTTATATTATGACCTCTGACTTCTTCCTTCAACATCTGCTATAAAATTCAACAAAATACGTTGGTGAGCAACACCCAAAGGTCGCACATCTCCTGACTGCTCCGAAAAGCATTTTCCAGCCCGAATCTCCTCCGGTGTCAACAACTTCAGATCCCAACCCTCAAGCAAAACTAAATCATTGACACCGACATCAAGTGGTGCATGAAAAACATGGCGCATAACATCTCCTTCTACATCCCCACAAAAAAAAGCAACACTGGGAGGAGCATAACTAATTTCCTCCTTCAATTCCCGTAGGACAGCAACTTCAGGCGTTTCTTCCGGTTCCATATGGCCACCAAACAAAGCCCAATGTCCGGGATATCTAATATGAGGCACATCATCCCGCAACTGGCACAGAAACTTGCCCTCTCGGTACAAAATAGCGATCGCAACGTGAATTTTAGTCATTAGTTATTAGTTATTAGTTATTGGTTATTGGTTATTCCCAGGAACAGGCTGGGAATACATATCAGGAGGCTCTGCCTCCAATCCGAGAGTAACGCTAGTTTCCCATAACTATCTCCCCTTTACGGCAGCAGGAGTACGTTCAAGCAGTTCAACTTCTTCAATATAAACCTCACCTAAATCTTCAGCCAAACCCTTCAGCTTAATACTTTTATAGCGAACTTGCCCCTTGAGCATGATTTCATCTCCTAGCTGTGGCAAAGCCTGCTTCGTTAAAACCCAAATACTACCACTAGCATCTTGAAGTTGATAAGCGGCATTCCCCACAAAAGGAGCGCGATTTTCCACCTTTCCCTGGAGATAAACCTCCGTATCCACTTGCCGTTTTTCTTGAATAGCACTAATTTTGGAAACATTAAAACCAAAATTAAATTTAGACACCGGCAAATTTGCACAACTTAGTAAACCGCTAGTGAGCGCGAGGAATAAACAACCCATGGACAACTTTTGAAGGCAAACTTCCTTGATTGCATTAGTCATCTTTCAAATGATTTGAAATGTGAGATACGACTCAACTTTAACCAGAATCCTGAGAATCGATCGAAACTAAGCAACTTCGACATTATAGTCCTTGGCGACGGTTAAGCTAAAATCTAAAATCGTCAGCCCCTAACCCACAGCCTACAATGGAAGCCAAAACTGCTCAAATACTAGATGGCAAAGCTTTAGCAACAAAGATTCAAAGCGAGTTGAGCGATCGAGTTCGTTCCCTACAAACCCAGATTGGGCGTCCTCCGGGACTTGCGGTACTGATGGTGGGCGACAACCCAGCCAGCGCAGCTTACGTGCGAAACAAAGAACGAGCCTGCGCTAAAGTTGGCATAGCTTCCTTTGGTCAGCATTATCCCGCAAATGCAACTCAAGCCGAACTCGAACTTGCAATTGATGCACTCAACCAGGACGATCGAGTAGACGGGATTTTAGTACAACTCCCACTTCCAGAGCACTTAGACGCAATTTCCCTACTCTACCAAATTGCCCCCGCCAAAGATGCAGACGGACTCCACCCTGTAAATTTAGGCAGCCTGGTACGGGGAGAAAAAGGTTTACGCAGTTGTACTCCCGCCGGAGTCATGCGACTGTTGCAAGAATACCAGATTGACTTAAAAGGAAAAAATGCCGTAGTTTTGGGGCGGAGTATTTTGGTAGGTAAACCGATGGCGCTAATGCTATTAGAAGCCGATTGTACAGTGACAGTAGCTCATTCGCGGACGAAAAACCTAGAATCCATCACCAGCCAAGCCGATATCTTAATCGCCGCCGTCGGGCGCACAGAAATGATTACAGCTAATATGGTCAAACCAGGGGCCGTAGTCATCGATGTCGGTATTAACCGCGTTGTCAATCCAGACGGTACTAGCCGGTTGGCGGGAGATGTGGACTTTGATGCTGTTAAAACAGTAGCGGAATTTATCACACCAGTGCCGGGAGGAATCGGGCCAATGACTGTGGCGATGCTTTTGGAAAATACCGTTTCGAGTTACAGCCTCAAGAAGTAGGGTGCGTCGCTGTCAGATTTTATATCGTAGTGGAATATTATCGATGGCGACGCACCTTATACCACTGTAGGGTGCGTCGCTGTGAGATTTTAGATTGGATTTGAATATTGTTGATGGCGACGCACCCTACGGCTTGACAACAACAACGCGAATTCTGCGGTAATCTACCATCCAAATACCATTTAGAATGGAAACGCTGGAGAACATAACCGCAAATAAATCTCCCGTTGATTATCAGAAAAAGCTCTTCTGCCGTGCATGATTCTAGTATTGTCAACCATTAGAATATCCCCTGTTTTCCAGGATATTTCTGTAGTTATTCTGTCCGCCAATTCATTAAGCTCAGAAACAATATCATCAGTAATTTCTGAATCATCATCAAAGCAAACTACGTTTTTATATCTATGTATTGCTGGCAATAAACTGTTGATAAAGGTCGGATATTTTCCACATCTACTTGAGTGTATTGCTGGAGAGATAAATTGAAGATCGATTGATTCATCTTCGTTGATTTGCAATAGTAAATTATTGCTTTTACAGGTCTGTTCTACTACTCTTAAATCATCAGTTTTGTATTGTGTCTGCCAACGCTCCTTATCCAAATGACCCAAAAATTTTAATTTTTTATTCCTAAATAACTCTTTGAGTGGACTACTGAGCTCATTAAACAATTGCCTGCCATCACATAGTATTGTTTCACCATCTTCTGATGCTGGATGAGCGCAGAAAAACCAAAGCATCAACGGAATATCTTTCTGATAGTACATTTCTCCATGCAGTTTAATCTCATCTTTAAAATCATTGACCGTTAAAATAGTTGCATTCCCATTAATTATTCGGCGATTAAACACGCCGCCGGTGTAATCCATAAAATCTTTACTAAGGGAGTTAGTGAATTCGGTAAAAGTGTCAACACTATTTTCAAAACCTCTAAAAAGTAAGAAACCATAAGATTTAAACTGGTTAATAATTTCTTCCCTGTCCAGGTCTAAAATATTGATATTATCCCTATTGATGATTTGTTGAGAAAAATTTTCTGATAAAAGCTGTGTATTTACCTTCATCTCTATCTCCTAGCTATTTTCTATTTTGTACAGAGTGTGGTTGAAAAAATTAGTGCCGATTCCTTGAGATTTCTAAATAGTCCTCAATTCAAAATTCATCAAACCTGCTTTACTCCAACAGTTCAGGTTGTTGATGTACGATTAATTCGTAAAGCGGTTGAAAGCTAAACCAGCCTAGCTGATGTGAGCCTACCTGGCGCTGCGCCAGACGAGCATTGTCGGAGTCGATGAGGATGGGTGTGCCAGCCGCCTCTGCCAACAACTGCGCCTGACAAGAACGTTCCATTGCCACAAACCACCAAGCCGCTTCATCAACTGAATGACCCACCGTGAGTAGACCGTGGTTGCGTAGGATCATGGCTTTCTTCTGACCTAGTGCTTGGGCGATGCGCTTGCCTTCCTCAAGTTCGAGAACTACTCCCGTGTAGTCATCAAACAGGCTGTGGTCTTCGTAGAAGGAACAGGCATCTTGGGTGAGGGGGTCGAGGAGACGACCGAGGCTAGACCAGCTTTTGCCGTAAATTGAATGAGCGTGTGCTGCTGCTACGACATCAGGACGGGCTGCATGAATTTGAGAATGGATGGCATAAGCTGCCGTATTAATAGGCTTGTTGCCCTCTATAACTTCACCGTGACGGTTGACCAGGATCAGGTCGCTGACCCGGATCAGACTGAAATGCCTACCCAATGGGTTGACCCAGAAGTGTTCCGGGTATTCGGGGTCGCGGACAGTAATGTGCCCTGCGATGCCCTCACTAAACCCAAAGTGTCCAAACAGACGTAAGGCCGCTGCCAGGCGCTGCTGGCGATGACGGCGTTCTTCCTCGATCGTAGCAAAAGTCGGAGGCTCAAAGATGACTGGGAGTTCTTTTAATGTAGGCATAGATTGTGTTTCTGATACATTATTTTGATCTTCCTACAAAATTTAAATATGAGACAAGATATTTGTCAATAGGAATTTTTGACAGCAACTACGCGAATTCGGCGATAATCTGCAATCCAAGTACCATCATGATACTGTGTCGATCGCAAACGATGTTCAACTTGTTTAATTACCTGCGATCGCACTTCCTCAGATAGCCCCGAAAAAAACCCACCAGCAAACATTTCAATCCAATTTACCATACCTGCGCTGCCACCTTCGAGAAGAGTCGGGCGATCGAACAAAACCGCATAACGCACCTCAAAACCCTGCTTTTCCAAAAGCCCAGCATACTCACCAACACTCGGAAAATACCAAGGATTAAGCGACGCAGGCGACTCGCAACCAATTTCCGACAAAACACTCAAAATTGCCCCAACTATAGCCCCAACATTGCCCTTACCCCCAAACTCAGCCACAAAACGCCCACCCGGTTTCAGTGATTTTGCCACGCAATTAATCACAGCATCCGCTTCCTTAACCCAATGCAAAACAGCATTAGAAAAAACAGCATCCAGCGGTGCAACAACTTCAAAATCACGAGCATCTGCCACAGCAAAATCAAGCTGAGGATAATTAGAGCGAGCCTTAGCAATCATCGACAAAGATGAATCAATCCCCTGCACAAAAGCTCCGCTTTCAGCAATCTTTGCGGTTAATTGTCCCGTACCGCAACCTAAATCTAAAATCCGTTCACCAGCCTTGGGAGCGAGTAATTTCAAAAGCGATTCGCCGTATTGCCAAACAAAACCATGATTTCCCTCATAAAGCCCCGAATTCCAAAAATCTTGTAACATCCTTCTTTCCTCTTCACTTCGTGTCCTTAGCGCCTTCGCGGTTCGTTACTAAATTACTGACCAGCAAGCATAGAAATTGCCTCCCCCTCAATTCGGCAAACCCTTCTCACCTTAATATCTAAGTTTGCCATTTCTGAATTCTCCATTTTTTAGATAACACAAGTTGACAATTAAATCATTAAATTTCCAATTACTTATTTCCAATTCCCCCCTTACCTATTCCCCATTACCTATTACCAATTCCCCCATTACCTATTCCCCAATTATCAATTGCTAATTATCAAAATGTCCAATATCTGTTTAATTAACAACTTATACTTTTAAAATATTAATGAATGGAAAATTATGGAACTACGACATTTGCGTTATTTCATTGCGGTTGCAGAAGAATTGAATTTCACTCGCGCAGCCGAAAAACTGCATATGGCTCAACCTCCGCTGAGCCAACAAATCCAGCAGTTAGAAACTGAGTTAGGGTTTCAATTGTTTCGGCGCACCAAACGGACGGTAACACTAACGGAAGCAGGACAGGTTTTTTTTGAGGAGTCGAAAAAAATTCTGCTGCAACTCGATCGCGCTATTCAACTTGGCCAACAGACAAATCGGGGTGAATTGGGACAATTGACGATCGGCTTTGTGAGCTCTGCTTCTCATAATGTGGTTCCGGCCATTTTGCAGGCTTTTCGCACTTTGCATCCAACGGTAAAGCTCGAATTGCGAGAAATGACCACAAATCAACAGTTACATCAATTGCGAGAAGGACAAATAGACATTGGCTTCATTCGCCCTCCGGTGGATGAGGGGATAAATTCGGAAATTGTGTTTCGGGAACCGTTAATCGTGGCTTTGCCGCAAACGCATCAATTGGCCGATCGCGCCCAGGTAGAATTGAGACAACTTTCCGCCGAACCTTTTATCCTGTTTCCGCGTTCCCTGGCTCCGGGATTGTACGATCGCATCATCAGTTTTTGTCAACAAGCAGGCTTTAGCCCGATCGCCGCTCAAGAAGCGATTCAAATGCAAACCATTGTGAGTCTAGTCGCCGCCTCCATGGGAGTGGCGATTGTCCCGGAGTCGATGCAAAATTTCCAGCGCAGCGGTGTTGTTTACAAACAGTTACAAGAACCAAGCCCGATCGTGTCGATCGCTCTGATTTGGTGCGACAATCCCACACCAGTGCTGCTGCGGTTTTTGGAAGTCGCCACACACAGGAGTTGATTGGGAATTAAAACTGATGCAGGAACTGGGTTGGGAGTCAAGCTGAGGGAGGGCAACTCTTAACATTTATTTGGAAATCTGGTTGTTGTATTACCCGCGCCTCAGTTGTGTGGGAGAAAGTTTTGAAAATTCAAAATAAGTTTCTGTGCAATCACACCCATAGAATGATTAAATGAAATTCAGATTTCGGGCGATCGCCACTGTACAAGTTGGTTCGATCGACCCGCATAAATCAAAGTATCCTTTCGTCACATTAAGTACAAGAGAGCAAGGGATGGTATTGGCAACAGAAATGGATTCGTCCCAACCGGAATCCGCTTTCGACTTATCTACTTACCTAGTCGAGCAAAAAAAGGCGATCGAGGTAGCTCTCGACAGTGCGCTGCCGGTCATCTACCCAGAGAAAATTTACGAAGCCATGCGCTACTCCCTGCTAGCAGGTGGCAAACGGCTACGTCCAATCCTGTGTCTGGCTGGCTGCGAACTCGCCGGTGGCACTTCCCAAATGGCAATGCCCACAGCTTGCGCTTTGGAAATGATCCACACCATGTCGCTGATCCACGACGATTTGCCGGCAATGGACAATGACGACTATCGGCGTGGCAAACTGACTAACCACAAAGTCTACGGCGAAGATATCGCCATTTTGGCTGGCGATGGCTTGTTGACCTATGCTTTTGAATTTATCGCTACTAAAACTGAGAACGTACCCCCCCATCTGGTATTGCAGACGATCGCCCATTTGGCACGGGCATCGGGGGCTGCTGGACTCGTAGGCGGTCAGGTGGTTGACCTGGAATCGGAAGGATTGAAAGATGTTTCTCTAGAAACTTTGAACTACATTCACGCTCACAAAACCGGCGCGCTGTTAGAAGCCTGCGTAGTTTGTGGGGCAATTCTGGCTGGGGCATCGGCTGCGGATTTGCAGCGGCTTTCTCGTTTCGCTCAAAATATTGGATTGGCTTTCCAGATTATTGATGACATTCTCGATATTACTGCTACTGCTGAAGAACTTGGCAAAACCGCAGGCAAAGATGTTCAAGCTGGAAAGGTGACTTATCCTAGTTTGTGGGGAATTGAGGAGTCCAGGCGTCAAGCTTCACAATTGATTGTTGATGCTCAGGCTCAATTGGCAGTGTTTGGGAATAAAGCTCAACCGCTGTTGGCGATCGCAGATTATATTACCAGTCGCAGTAACTAGAAATGCCAAACACTATGCAGGAAATTTGCAGCGGCATCTTAAACAATCATGTACTCGTGGTTTCTCTAATCGCTTGTCTGGCTGCTCAAGTATTGAAATTGCCGATCGAATTAATCAAAAATCGGAAGTTTAATCTTCAGTATTTAGTAACAACCGGAGGAATGCCTAGCTCTCATTCGTCTTTTGTAGGTGCTTTGGCTGCTGGGGTGGGACAAACCTTGGGCTGGGAGAGTCCAGAGTTTGCGATCGCGGCGATTTTTGCGATAATTGTCATGTACGATGCTGCTGGAGTCCGCCAAGCTGCCGGCAAACAAGCTCGAATCCTCAACCAAATTATTGATGAGTTTTTTGAAGAACACCACAACTTGAATGAGGCTCGTCTCAAGGAGTTGCTAGGACACACTCCTTTTCAAGTGTTTGTCGGTTTGGGGCTGGGAATAACTATTTCGTGGTTGGCCGGGCCTGCTTATTAAGTTTTGAGTTTTGAGTTTTAAGTTGTGAATGTCAAAAAATTAGGAATAATCAATATTTTCTAACTATTTTACTTCTGAAATAACTCAAAATTCTTAACTAAAAGTTCACAATTGCGCTTTTGTCCCATCGATGGTCTTTAAAAAAGTTGTCAGGACTAAAACCCCTATCAGTTAGGCTCGGATAAGTTCAAGGTATTCTGTCACTACTTTACGCCTAAACCAACTGAGGAAAAACAATGACGACGCTGCTAATTCAAACCCAAAGCGTCCCCATGACAGTCAATCTCCCTGCTATCAAATCGATGACTGTTGAACAGTTTTATGAATTCTGTCTAGCCAATGGCCATTTGAGAATTGAGCGTACTGCCAGTGGCGAAGTTATCATTATGTCGCCAGCCTTTTCAGATACAGGAAACCGCAACTTCAAGATAGCCCTACAACTGGGGAACTGGGCAGAACAAGACGGAACAGGCGAAACATTTGACTCCAGTGCAGGCTTTACCTTGCCCAATGGAGCAACCCGCTCCCCCGATGCCTCATGGATTAAACTAGAGCGTTGGAATGCCTTAACTGAAGAACAAAAAGCTTCATTTGCACCGATTTGTCCAGACTTTGTGATTGAATTACGGTCTTCTAGCGATCCTCTCAGGGGATTGCAAAACAAGATGCAAGAATATATTGACAACGGTGCATCACTCGGCTTGTTGATCGATCGCAAAAACCGAAAAGTCTACATATACCGCCCCGAAAAAGAACCGGAAATCTTGGATAATCCCGAAACAGTGAGCGGCGATCCAGAGTTACCAGGATTTGTCTTGCGGATGGCAAAAATCTGGTGAATCATTGTCTGCTGGAATAACTACTACCAACCGCCTACTGCCTACTCACCGTATTCAGCTTGCAAGATATCGTCATTATCATCAGCGATAGTCGCGACAATCGTAATAGCGCGAGAAATTTCCCCAGTCGAGATTTCGGCTATCGTCCGAGTCGAAATTACCGCAACTTGATTATCCACGATCGCAAAATGAGATTCCAAAGTAGACAGCCAATTCATTTCTAGGAGTTTGCGCATTAATTCAGCTTCATTCTTCGCCGGCAACTGAAGCACAAAAGCCCAAACAGTCAAAGTATCATCTTCCGTTTCGCCAGTGAGTTGCACCAACACTTCGACACTACCGTACTTAAACTTCCAAAGATGTCCGCCCGCCTCATTTTGACCTACCATCACTTTTTGATCTACAGCCATGCTGGCGATGACAGTTTCAATTTCTTCTGCATAGGTGACGGCTGTGGCTTTTTCGACTTGCGCATCGGCGATCGCGCTTTCACTTAAAATGCTTTCTGGAGAAACTGTTTCTAGGTTGGGTTCGCTGGTAGTCATGATTGTAATTTGACGGAAACTATTCCACTATCATTTTACCAGGTTCCTGGTTCCCAGGCTCTTCCTGGGAACCAGTAGATTTCTTAGGTCTCTCGGAGCTTTGGGCAAAATGTAGCAGTTGATACTAAACTTGTTAATGAAGTCCTAGGGATTATTTGTCCAGGCCCACTTGTGGTTAGCGTGGGGATTTTGGTGGCGGGGATTTATTCCATCCCCTGCAAAACCGCCGTCAAAATTTCCACAAGGCGATCGATATGTTCTTTCTCAATAATCAACGACGGCGACAAAGCAATTATATCCCCAGTGGTGCGAATCAACAACCCATTTTCGTAGCACTTTAAAAAACAATCAAAAGCCCGTTTACCGGGCTTCCCAGCCATAGATTCCAACTCAATCCCCGCCACAAGTCCCAAATTGCGAACATCAATAACGTGCCGCACTCCTTTCAAAGAATGCACAGCATTTTCCCAATAATCGGATATTTTATCAGCCCGATCAAACAATTTTTCTTCTTCGTAAATATCCAGCGTCGCCAAAGCAGCAGCACAAGCCAGTGGATGCCCAGAATAAGTATAGCCATGAAACAGCTCTATGGTATTTTCAGGAGCATTCATAAAAGCATCATAAATACCTTCCTTAACAAATACCGCCCCCATGGGTACAGTACCGTTAGTTATCCCTTTTGCCACCGTCACGATATCAGGAATTACTCCAAAATATTCAGTGGCAAAACTCGAACCTAAACGCCCAAAACCTGTAATTACTTCATCAAAAATCAGCAGAATTCCGTACTTGTCGCAAATCGCGCGAAGCCTTTCCAAATAACCTTTTGGCGGAATCAAAACTCCCGTAGAACCCGCCACCGGTTCCACAATTACCGCCGCAATATTCGACGCATCGTGCAAAGCCACAATCCGTTCCAATTCATCCGCCAAATGCGCCCCCCATTCCGGCTGTTTGCGGCTGAAAGCATTGTGTTCTAGGTTATGAGTGTGAGGTAAATGATCTACTCCTGTCAGCAAACTGCCGAAAGACTTGCGATTTGGACCAATCCCACCGACAGAAATTCCCCCAAAACCAACACCGTGATAACCCCGTTCCCTACCAATCAATCTTTGGCGTGTTCCTTCGCCTTTAACTCGGTGATAGGCGATCGCAATTTTTAAGGCAGTATCCACCGATTCCGAACCAGAATTAGTAAAAAAAACGCGATCGAAATTGCCGGGTATCATTTTTACCAAACGTTCTGCTAATTCAAAAGCAGCGGGATGTCCCATTTGAAAAGGAGGCGCGTAATCCAAGTTTAAAACCTGCTGTTTAACCGCTTCGGCAATTGTCTCCCGCCCGTGTCCGGCATTCACGCACCAAAGCCCCGCAGTACCATCGAGAATTGAGCGATTATCATCGCTAGTAAAGTGCATATCTTTTGCCGAAACCAACATTCGCGGATTCGCTTTAAACTGTCGGTTTGCGGTGAAGGGCATCCAATAAGCGTCCATATTTGTCATTGTTTTTTTATGCTTTTATTTTCTAAAATAACATATTTGAACGAACCACGAAGACGCTCATAGCGCGAAGGAAGAAAAGAAAGAGCTTTTTCTTATTTCTAGGATCGCTATATCTTCCTCTTCTACTCGTTACTAGGCTCTGCCTAGTAACGCAGATCCGGAGGCTCTGCCTCCCAATTTTAGTCGGTATACGACGAGGCAGAGCAAGAGTGATATGGGTTCCCAGGCAGAGCCTAGGAACCAGGTAACCAGGTAACCAACATTCGCGGACTCGCTTTAAACTGTAGGTTTGCGGTGAAGGGCATCCAATAAGCGTCCATATTTGTCATGGTTTTTTTATGCTTTTATTTTCTAAAATAACATATTTGAACGAACCACGAAGACGCTCATAGCGCGAAGGAAGAAAAGAAAGAGCTTTTTCTTATTTCTAGGATTGCTATATCTTCCTCTTCTACTCGTTACTAGGCTCTGCCTAGTAACGCAGATCCGGAGGCTCTGCCTCCCAATTTTAGTCGGTATACGACGAGGCAGAGCAAGAGTGATATGGGTTCCCAGGCAGAGC
>NZ_JBGJZU010000042.1:0-11558 GCF_041354475.1 Microcoleus sp. | reverse complement strand
CTAGGAACCAGGTAAAAACCAGCTAATTAACGATCGCACCAACCGACTCATGCTGCAACAAACCAGTCAGGATTTTGGCCGGTTGCTCCCCATAGGGCCACGCGAAAGCATGGCGAAAAGCAGCATTTTGACAGGCTTGCAATTGCCGAAAATCAATGATATCCAGAGTCAATAAATTTTCGTATTCAAAGGGCAGCCGCACGTTGTGCAATCCCGCGTTGTCCGTGCAAATCGCAATATCGACACCGGCTTCAAAACAGCGATCGAATACTACCTTCAATTCCCGCATATCTTGCAAGGTTCCAGTTTTCAGATAGGTGGTCGGGCAAACTTCCAAGCATTGACCCCTACGTGCGATTTCGGGCAGCAGTTCGGGATATTTTAATGGAATTTGAATTCCGTGGCCGATTCGCATCAGATAGGGCAGTAATTCGGGATAACAGCCAGATGTTGTTTCGTAGAGGTGGCCGGTTGTTTTGAGGCCGATCGACCTTGCGTACTGATATAATCCGACAAATTCGTCTAAACGCTCGCTAATGCAAGCATCGCCCCCAGCAAAATCGATCGCACAAACATATTCTCCCATCTGTGCAGCCAAATCGACGATCGCCCGATTCACTTCATAGGGTAAACGCGAGTGCATACACAAAATTTGGCTGGTGACAATTGGACAATCGCTAATTTGACTTGCCTTACCCACAACTCGGACAATTTCTGCCATCAAATCAATTCTTGCTGACTGCGACAAATGTTCTGGAGTTCGCAGATAAGGTGTATAACGCAACTCCAAATAAGCCAGATTTTCAAACACGTAAGCGCCCCGCATCAACCGATAGATGAAATAAGGCAGAGTCTCAACAGTTTGAACGCTTTCTACCAGCGTGTGCAGTTCCAAATACTCATCCAGAGTATTGCGCCGACGTGTGTAAAACTCCTCAAACTCCGAGTATTCTTGAAATCGATCGACCATTTCAGCATTGTGGCGATCGAAATACCGCCACAGCACCCTAGGAACCACAGAACCACCCAGATGGCGGTGCAACTCAGCGTGTAAACTCATGGCAAAACAGCCTCAATTTTCTTGATTGTAACAAAAATTAATTAGTCAGTCCTTGTGAGTGAGTTCCCATCCCCCCTTGGGGGGGCAGGGGGTGTTGCCCCAATGCCCCATCCCCCAATACCCAATTCCCAATCCCCCTTGGGGGGGCAGGGGGGGTGGTCCAATCTATCCAAAATCAAAAATCAAAAATTGATTGACATTTGACACATATCCGTAGATAATCGAAGTTTGTGTCAACTAGAACGGAACGCGAAAAACCCTTGGCTAACGTAGTTGTAATCGGCGCCCAGTGGGGCGATGAAGGAAAAGGCAAAATTACCGATTTGCTCAGCAAATCCGCAGATATCGTTGTCCGCTACCAAGGGGGCGTCAACGCCGGTCATACCGTGGTAGTCAACGGTCAAACTTTCAAGCTACATCTGATTCCGTCGGGAATTCTCTACCCCGATACCGAATGTATCATCGGCTGTGGCACGGTCATTGACCCTAAAGTTTTAATTCAAGAATTGGATCAGTTAGAAAAACTCAACATTTCTACTGCCAAGTTGATGATTTCCCAGACTGCTCACGTCACCATGCCCTATCACAGATTAATTGATGTGGCATCGGAAGAACAACGGGGCAATTATAAAATTGGGACAACCGGACGCGGCATTGGCCCTACCTACGCGGATAAGTCCGAACGTACAGGTATTCGGATGCTCGATTTAATGGACTTGGAAGGCTTCCAAGAACAACTGGAATGGACAATTAATCATAAAAATGTCATTCTGGAAAAACTCTACAATTTGCCTCCTCTCAATCCCCAAGATGTGATTGATGAATACCGAGTCTATGCAGAACGTTTGCGCCCCCACGTAGTAGACAGTTCGCTGAAGATTTATGACGGGATTCACACGCGGAAAAATATTCTGTTTGAAGGAGCCCAAGGTACTTTATTAGACTTAGACCACGGCACTTATCCTTACGTTACTTCCAGCAGTCCGATCGCAGGTGGCGCTTGTGTTGGAACTGGAGTTGGGCCCACAGCGATCGATCGCGTTATTGGAGTCGCAAAAGCCTACACCACCCGTGTGGGAGAAGGCCCATTCCCTACCGAAATGGTAGATGGAATTGGAACTGTTTTGGGCGAAAGAGGGGCAGAATTCGGCACTACTACCGGTCGGAAACGCCGTTGTGGTTGGTTCGATGCAGTCATTGGCCGCTACGCCGTTCGCATCAACGGACTTGACTGTCTAGCAATTACTAAACTAGATGTTTTGGATGAATTAGACGAAATCAAAGTCTGCGTTGCTTACGAAATTGACGGCGAACGCTGTGTCGATTTCCCCAAGAGTTCTCGCATTTTTGCTGAGTGCAAACCCATCTATGAAACCCTTCCCGGTTGGAAAAAATCAACGGAAGATTGCCGTACTTTGGCAGATTTGCCCCAGCAAGCGTTGGATTATTTGAAGTTTTTGGCAGATTTGATGGCAGTGCCGATCGCGATCGTTTCTCTTGGTGCTGGTCGCGACCAAACTATCATTGTCGAAGACCCAATTCACGGACCAAAGCGGGGATTATTGTCTGTTGATGGTACACCAGCCTAACGTTGCCTTAAAATATCATTTTGGGTATCAACCAATCATACTCAAAATTTTTGGCAGTCTCGCCGCGACCAACTTAGTTCAGAGTTCCAGCAGATTTAGTGCACTTGACCCACGGCGAGGTCAAGTGTATCCTTATTTACAGGGAGTTAAGTAAATGACTGACGAGGATGAACTGATAGCACGGCTAGAAGTTCACAGAGATATGATTGGATGGCTTATAATGGAGTTAAGCAAAGAAGGAATACAAGCCAAAAGAACAACCGGAAACAATCCCAAAGGTGATATTTTGATAGTCAACCAGCAAGATGTTCCGCAAGTCAAACAGCTACTCCGCAATTTTCAGATAGAATTCAATAGTTAATTTATCAAAACAATAAAAAGTATAAATAATAATGAATGAACCGCATATTGAAATCAAAGCCTGGAAAAACAAAAAAATAGATTCCACAAAAGCTAAGGAAATATGTCAAAAAGGAACTGTGATTGGAGTTATTAGCACAGGGGGAATTACTAAACCAGCTAAGGTTGTATTCGACAAAGCAGATGTAGCTTGGGTAGAAAATTTTCCAGAGAGTAAGTTATTGAATCAGGAAGGTCAGGAGGAAAGCTAATGTTAGACATGATTTTTTATGCCTTCAAAACTAATCAGCCACCGCACTATGTCGGAATGTCTGAAGACGTTTACGAGTGGTTGGCAAAATCAGAATTTTCCAAAATTGGCAAATCTGTCCCCAGAAATATTTTGATAGATGAAGAGGAGGAAAAGCTACCTTTAGTTGAGTTAGATCAAGATATTCGCCAGAAGTTTAGAAATTTTTTCCGCGACGCAATTATCTGCGAAAGCGATACCGTCCTTGCTAAGCTGGGTGATTCCCCTCTCAAAGAAGAATACCAAGCAGAAACGTATCGTCTCAGGAAATTGTTAGACTTGCTGAAGTGTGTGGAAAATGAAAATTATCAGTATCTTCAGAGAGTCCTTTAAAAAGAAGAGTATCAAACAGGAACGTACCGTTTGAGAAAAATGCTGGAATTGCTCAAGTGTGTGGAAAACGAAAACTATCAATACCTTCAGCGAATTTAATTAAGTGCGATCGCACTACCACAAATTTGGTAAAATGTGAAAACAATAAGCCAAAAGTCAGAAAATGGAAATCGCAGTTGAATGTCAAAAGCGAGCTGAAGGCAGCAAGCCCAATGCCCTCCGTCGCTCAGGATTGATTCCCGCCGTACTTTACGGTCATCAAGGATCTGAATCCCTTGCTCTTACTATCCCTGCCAAAGCCGTTGAAACTCTCCTCAAACAGCGCGTTGTCAACAACGTCTTAATTGACCTGAATATTCCAGAAATTTCTTGGAAAGGAAAAACTTTGTTGCGGGAAGTGCAGCGCCATCCTTGGAAAGGTTTTCCCTATCACCTCAGCTTTTTTGCGGTAGGAAGTCAAGACAGCCTCGAAGTTGAGTTGTCCTTGCATTTTGTCGGCGAATCTGTCGGTGTCAAGTTGGGAGGCGGCATCTTGGATACCGTGATGACCCAACTAGCAGTTAAGTGTAAACCTGACAGCATTCCTGATGCCATTGAAGTAGATATTTCTAATTTAAATGTAGGGGATGCACTGCACATTCACGAACTCGTGTTACCCGCAGGAGTAGTAGCTATTGGTGAACCAAATCAGGTGGTTGTCAGCGTACTTGGTACTCAAGCCGGTTCTGAAGATGACTCAGAAGCAGCAACACCAGCAGCTTAATTAGTAATTAGTCATAGTTGCTAACTAATTATTAAACCGATGGCGATCGCTTTTTTACTCAAAAGGCGATCGCTTTTTAATTGCCAAAACCATTAATTTTTGCAAACTGTGATATCGTTTACGGTTGCATCAGAATGATTTAACCGCAGAGAGCGCAGAGGGCACAGAGGAGGAGAAGAGAGAGATGAATACAGGACGATACCAACGGATTTGATATGACAGGGTACTGCCCTGTCCTGACTGATTACCTAATGGCCAATTCCGGGCAGTAGTGATTCGACGCCAGAGTCACGGTAATATCAGTATCCGCCAGAAAACTTTCTTTAGCAATGGGATTTTCCATACTCGCGGCTTCCCCGATCGCTCTTAATTTTAGTTCCGGCAGAGAAACTCCCGATTTTGCCTCCGCACACATTCTTTTAGCTGCTGCAATTTTTTGACCAGGGCGACTTTGAATTGCTTGCAATAAACTATCCGTTGTCGCTGTGGAGTAGCTTTTAGCTAAACGTTTGTAGTCTTCAATAAATTTCCCATCATTCCCAGTAATTTTCACTGTTGGTTCCTGATTAGAACACAACTGATTTAAATTAATCACTTCTCCCGCTGAGTTGACGATAAAACATCCTTCCCGTTCTTGGGCGATCGCACTTTTGGTGTTGCTGACTAGGACTTGAATCAACATCACAGCTATCATCGCACTTAAACGCAAGCTATTTAGCATGATACAGAACTCCTTTGTTAATTTTTAGTTGTTATTTGTTGTTTGTTAGTTTTAAACACTCAAAACTCAACTCAACATTTCGTTATCTATGGATGATTTCACTAACAATAAACATCCGCCACGAGTTACAGGTGCATGAATAGAGTTAGGAAATGAGCGAATATAATCCCCTTGATAACAAACTTCTCCCTCCACCTCTAAATCTCCTTCTAACATAAACACTTCTTCTACTCCAGTGTGTCTATGTAGGGGAAACTTGATTCCCGGTTCTAACCGCATCAAACAGGTAAATTCGCGCTTGTCTCCATCGACATAAAGGTTAGCAAACGAAATACCTGAAACTCTATATTTTCTCCATTTCACATTCTGCGATCGCACAATTACAGAAGGAGTATTGTTTTCAGTAGCAGCAATAACTGGCTGTGAATTAACTTCCTCCGTGGGAGTTGGCGCAAGTTCGGCGATGCGCTGGAACAAACGGTGTTTGAGGTTGGGGGAGACAGGTACGGGAGGGGCTGTATAGGCGATCGCAGCAACCGCAGCCTCAACAGCATCTAATTCAGTTTCAAGTTCGGGAGACTCTTGCAATTTCTCTTTAAGGGCGCGACTTTCTGACTCGTCCATAGTATCGAGAGCTCGCAGCGCTGCAAGGATATTAAATTCCTCATACTCCATGATTTCCATAATTTAAACTATTTCGCTCAAAGCTTGACGCAATTTAGAAATACCTAACCGAATTCGGGTTTTGATAGTACCCACAGGAATGCCCGTCTTAGTAGCGATCGCAGCACAAGTCAATCCTTGATAATAGGCTAATTCAATCGCCTCTCGTTGTTCTGGCGGCAATGCTTCCAGCGCTGCTTTAACCTGTTCGCTCCGTTCTTCTAGTATGGCATCTGCCATCGGTTCTGCCATAGCAGAAATAGGGACTTTCGCATTTTCCAAAGAAGCAACAACCGTCCGAAAATTGCGCTGCAAAACTCGAAGTCTATCCAGAGAACGACTGCGCGTCAGCAGAAACAACCAAGTATCAACTCGACTGCGGGAAACATCATAACTTGATGCTTTTTGCCAAATCTGAGAAAAAACATCTAGTACAACTTCTTCAGCTTCTTCTACCGAACCCAGAATTTTGTAAGCGAGAGCATAACTAGCGCGACCATAGCGATCGTACAGTTTAGCTAAGGCTGTTTGGTCTTTCTGGGCAATCTGCACTAATAGTAGCGATTCATCCCCTGACTTTTGAGCTGTCATTTCAGTGTACCGAAAAAAAATGTGTTTTGACTGCACAGATCCAAAATTAAAAATTCAGCGTATATCACTAAATAACCCAAAGATAATTGTAAGTTTGAAGTTGGGGGGTACAAGCTGGGGTATGCCTTTTCAGGCTAGTTTTACACTGCTTTGAATTATGACATTCCCAATTCATATTGCAGTTTATCACTTCCGCAATCTCAAATCTCAAATCTGTTGACTCCCAGAAAACCCCTGGGCAAATCTGAAAATAGCAATTTTTACAAAACTTAACAAAACCAGATAGATCCAAAATAGCAAAACCTTCGTATACCAGTTAGGTTCGGGTTCTCAGCGTAATGGTGGCGACAGCTATAGCAATCCTAAATCATTTGTGAATTTCTTACTCCCTCCCCTTCATAAGGGGAGGGTTGGGGTGGGGTAAAAAACTTTACGACTCCTGCAAGGATTGCTATATAACTTCGCCAACCCATAACCAATCGAGTTTTTCCCTCAGCCGTGCTACTAAGTTATATCCATACTATCTGTGCAATAAAGGTGATAACTGTGAAACTACCCAAAAACATTCGGCGCACAATACTAGCGATAGAATTAGCTCTAATTGCCGTATTAACCCCAGGGATAATTGCAGCTTCCGATCACGACGACGGCGAAGTAGACATCAAAGGTCGCACAGTCAATTTAACAGACCTGTACGTGTTTCGCGAACAAGACCAGAATTCTGGCGCTGCGGACGGAGATTTAGTATTCATCATGAATTCAAATCCCCGGTCTATAGCTCGCTATCAATATTATTTCAGCACTACGGCTCTTTACCAATTTCACATCACACAGGTTGGTGATGTGAATTCTACCCCCACGGGACGAGCAGATATAATTCTGAGATTGGCATTTAGTCCGCCTAATAATCAAGGTATACAAGCGGCGGCTGTTACCGTGGTTCGTGGCGGTGTAGAAACTACTACTAAGACAACAGTTAATAATAGCTTAATTACCACAACACCGCTCAATTCTAATGCTGTTTTAAATACAGTACCTGTGAGCGGTTCTAACTTGACGGTATTTGCAGGTTTGCGGGAAGATCCGTTCTTCTTTGATGTTGAACAATTTTTCCGAGTGCGGGCTGGGGCTTTGGGCACTGGACCGAAAGTAAGTTTTAAACAACCAAGTCAAGCGATCGACTTTGCGAAAGGTTACAACGTCAATACAATTGCTGTGCGGGTTCCGAAAGCATTTTTGCAAGCAGGAACTGGGGCGAATACCTTTGATGTGTGGTCAACGGTTTCGATCAGGGATGGAGTTGGTGGTTTCAAACAATTTGAGCGCTTGGCTAGACCTGCAATCAATGAAGGTTTGATTGTAACTCCTGGGTTTATGGAGGCATTTAATAATATTTCTCCCAGATTAGATTTGAGTCCTGCTGCGGCTCCGGTGCGCCAGGAAGCTGTTGCGACTCTGAATGCTGTGGATCTTTTGGATGGTAAGGATAACGTCGATCCAAATGCGATCGCAGGAGCTTTTTTACCAGATGTGATGCGGATTGATACGACCAAACCAAGCGGTTATGGTAGCGCGACAAATGCTCAAGGAAGTTTGATCGGGGGTCGGATGCTTTTGGATGATGTGATTGATATCACTCTGGGAGCTTTGGTGGGTTCTCCCGTGGGCGATAACGTTTCTTATGAAGGAACGCCCGGAAATCCGGCTCAGGGACATAAGCCTTTACAACCGAGTTTTCCTTATTTGGCTTTGCCGAATTAGTCCGTTGACAGTTGACAGTTGACAGTTGACAGTTGACAGTTGACAGTTGACAGTTGACAGTTGACAGTTGATGGTAGTCAGCTCTATGAATGTAGGGTGCGTCGCTGTCAGATATTTAGTGAAACTTGCAGATTATAGATGGCGACGCACCTTACCATAATAGAAAATGCTTTTTTTGACCGCAGATGAACGCAGATGAACGCGGATGTATGAAAACAAAAACTGGACTAGGAATTAAATCGGATGTTTTTTGGTTGTGGCTGCTGATAGCAGTTCCTGTGGTTGGTGTTTTGGTGATTAATTTGCCGCCTAATTTACGTTTGATTGCGGATCAGTTTTCCCAAAAAAGTCCGGCAAATCTCGATGCTAATTACCGATATCATTTTTCGGATGTTTTGAGCAATAACCCAAATCAGAAAGATGCTATTCAGCAAGAAATTACTTTTTATCAGCAGCGGCTGGCTGTGGATTCAAAAAGTGGTTTGAACCGGGCTGCATTGGCTGGGGTTTATTTGAAAATGGGTCGGGCTACTGGGGAGGGTGGTTGGTTTTTGTTGGCCCAACAGGCTGCTCAAAGATCGATCGCGGATTTGTCTTTTGATAATAAAGGTGCGCTGTTAGTTTTAGCTAGAATTGCTGAGGCTAGACACGATTTTGCCACTGCTTTGCGTTTGGCTAAACAAGTGGGTTTTGACAATGAGGATGCGATCGCCCTTTCAGTCACATCTCACTTAGCAATGGGAAAAGTCAAGGAGGCGAATGCAGCAGCAGAAGCCTTAGTCAAACGGCTTCCCAACTTGGGCTCTCTGACTTTGAGGGCTTTGGTGAGGGAATCTCAAGGTAGAGATGCGGAGGTTTTGCAGGATTACAAACAAGCTTTGGCCCTGGAGGAACCAGGAGAAGTGGCGGGTTCGGCGCGTACCCGATCGCTCTTGGGTCGATTTTACAGCCGTCGTGGGCAGTTTGTGCAGGCGAAAGCGCTGTTTTTGGAAACTTTGCGGTTGCTACCTCGATACCCGCTAGCGTTGATTTACATGGCGGATTTAGAAGTGCGACAAGGCAATTATCGGGAAGCAGAAAGTTATTACAGCAAGGTTTCTGCTTATTCGGGAGGGGCTGCGACGATCTACGATCGCCTTGTCGATCGCGGTATGGCGAGAGTAAAACAGTTACAAGGAGATGCGATCGCCTCCCAAAAACTCCTCGACAAAGCAGAGGCTACGCTACGACAGGAACAGGTTTCTGGAGTTGGCGGTTTCGGGCACCGCCGGGATTTGGCGAGTTTGCTACTAGAAAAAGGTCGATCGCAGGATGTGACAGAAGCATTAGCCTTAATGCAAGCAGAAGTAAAAATCCGGCGCGATGCTGCGACGCTGGATACCTTAGCCTGGGCGCTTTCGGGCGCTGGGGAGTGGCAAAAAGCCGAGGATGTGATGGCCCAAATAGTGCGATCGGGCATTCGAGATGCCGCTATGTTCGATCGGGCGGGTGCGATCGCCCTTAAATTAGGCAAAAATCGTGAATCTCGCGCCTATTTCCAAACAGCCAAAGAAATCGACCCTACCTTCAAAAGGCGATCGAGTCAAGCATTAAGTTTAGGAAACGATCAATTGTGAGACCAATCAGAATTATCCTCTCTCCTCTCTTCCTCTGCGCTCTCTGTGTCCTCTGCGGTTCAATCATCTAAAAAAAATATTTATGCAAAACAGATCAAAGCGATCCCAAAAACTCTTCATCCTATTTTTCCTAACACTTTCAATATTACTAACAACCTCAACCAATCCAGCTTACTCACACTGGGCAGATTTATCAGTAGCAGAAATAGTAATCAACGATTACCAAACCGAAATAACCCTAACATTCCCAACCGGCTTAACAAAATTTGCAGACGACAACCAAGACAATCAGCTACAACCCGCTGAAATTCGCAACCACCAAGCACAACTTGAAAAATTTTTCAGCCAAAATATCACCATCAAAAATCCTAGCAAAATTCCCGGAAAACTAGCAGTAAAACCGCTAGAAATAGCAGCCAAAACAGCCACATTAATTCAGCAGCCTAATAGCCACAGCACTTTATTTTTAGACTATACATGGCCCACAACATCTCAAACATCTCAACCTAAATTACCTACTTCAAACTTAATTAACAAAAATAAATCTTTGATTAATTATCATCTATTTTTACCAGGAATAAACACAGCTAGCTGTCAAGCAACAATTGTCCAAGCAGGCACGGTTAAAAGTTTTGTATTCACACCACAAAATCGAGAATTTTTAGTAACACAAAATGAATCAACTTGGGATGAAACTTGGAGTTGGCTGTTAGCCTTAGCCGGAGCATTTGCTTGGGGAGCCATGCACGCGATGTCACCTGGACACGGAAAAACCATTGTTGGTGCTTATTTGGTAGGTGCGCGGGCTACTCCCCTACACGCTGTATTTTTAGCAGCAACTACTACAATTACTCACACAGCGGGCGTGTTTGCTGTGGGCGGAATTACTCTGTTTGCTTCTCATTTAATTAATCCAGAAAAGCTGAATGCTTGGTTGAATTTAATCTCTGGGTTTTTGGTGGCTTTAATTGGCTTCAAGCTACTTATGGAAAGAACAAAAAATAAGTTTCCACTGAGTACGAGCTTCCTCAAATATTTCAATAATAAAAAATTTAATCAAAACTGGGGTGTCAGGAATAAAGTGCTGACCCTGAACTATGAAGAACCAGTTAATCTTTTAAACAGGGGAACTTGGGAGAGAGAATTTAAGCCTGTTAAATCAGAGATAAATCATCATTATCACCATCATGGAGACGGCCGCGTTCACTCACATTTGCCACCAGGAGCTGACGGTTCTCCTGTTACTTGGAAAAGCTTATTAGCCTTGGGCATTTCTGGCGGTTTGTTGCCTTGTCCTTCGGCGTTGGTGATGCTGTTGAGTGCCTCAGCTTTGGGTAGTGTGGGTTTGGGCATGACTCTGGTGGTAGCATTTAGTTTGGGGTTGGCTTTGGTTTTGACTGCGATCGGCTTAATCTTAGTTTATGCGAAAGGGAAGTTTGATAAGTTACCAAAACAACCGGCGGTAGTGAAGATTTTACCTGGGATGAGTGCGATGTTGGTCTTGTTGTTGGGTTTGGGAATTACGGGACAGGCAATGTTGCAGATATTCGCTGCGAATTAATTATTTTAAGTAGAAGGAAGAAGAACCCCCCCCTGCCCCCCCCTAGGGGGGAAATTCAGGAATCAGGAATCAGGAAGAAGAACCCCCCCTGCCCCCCCCTAGGGGGGAAATTCAGGAATCAGGAATCAGGAAGAAGAACCCCCCCCTGCCCCCCCCTAGGGGGGAAATTCAGGAATCAGGAATCAGGAAGAAGAACCCCCCCCTGCCCCCCCCTAGGGGGGAAATTCAGGAATCAGGAATCAGGAAGAAGA